>NZ_DATGLN010000074.1:0-6434 GCF_035294165.1 Chthonomonas sp. | reverse complement strand
TCCTACCTATGAAGAGCGGGCGACAAACTATCAGCTAGAGCCGACGGAGATCGAGGAGGCCGCCGGGGGAGTCAGCCGTTTTTACGACTACACGCGCGTGACGAACCCAACCACCGATATCGTGGAGCGCAAAATCGCTGCGCTTGAGGGGGCGGAGATGGCACGTTGCTTTGCAAGCGGAATGGGGGCTATTGCTGCCGCCATCTTCTCGTGTGTGCGGGCGGGCGCCCACGTCATTGCCCCGCAAACGGTCTACGGCCCCACACGGCAACTGCTGCAAGATTACTTAAAGCGTTTTCAGGTGAGCGTTACTTTCGTAGATGGGGCCGACCCGGCGGACTATGAGGGCGCCCTGCGGCCGGAAACCACCTTGCTCTATCTCGAATCGCCCTCCACCGTGGTAATGCGACAGCAAGACCTCGAAGCGGTTGCCCAGATCGCCAAGCGTCAGGGGGCGGCCACCATTTGCGATAACTCGTGGGCCTCACCCTACTTTCAAAACCCACTTCATTTAGGGGTAGACCTCGTGGTACACTCCGCAACGAAATATCTCGGTGGCCATAGCGACATTGTCGCTGGGGTCGTTGCCGGCTCGCGTGAAAGAATCCATCGCCTTGCAATGGAAGAGTGCTGCCTGCTCGGCGCCACTCTCGATCCCTTTGCGGCTTGGCTGCTGCTACGTGGTATCCGCACTCTGCCTATTCGCATGGAGCGCCATCAGCAGAACGCGAAAGCCATCGCCTCGTGGCTGTGTGAACATCCGGCCGTTGCGGAGGTCTACTATCCGGGCTTGCCGGGCGACCCTCAGGCATCGCTCACGGCAAAGCAGTTGCGTGGCACAAGCGGTTTGCTAAGCCTGCGGCTAAAGCGCTCCACGCGCGAGGCCGCTGCCCGCTTTGTGAACCGGCTACGCTATTTTCAGATAGGTTGTAGTTGGGGCGGCTTCGAGAGCCTAGCTCTCCCTATGGCGCTTCCTGCCGAAAGGGTAGGAGGTGTGCCAGGCGAAACCCTTTGGTTTGTGCGACTGCATATAGGCCAGGAGCATTTGGAAGACCTGCAAAAGGATTTAGACCAGGCATTGAGGGAGGACTGATATTATGGGAGAGAAGAGCGTTCGCGTTTGGCTTATCCTACTAACACTGCTGGTTGGGCTGTTGGCGCTGCAGCAATGGCGCCCGGTGGATGTTCGCGCTGCCGGAACCGCTGTGGCACCGGTGTCGGTCTCCGGAGATAAAAACGGTGCGTCCGCTTGGGTAGCACATGGAGATCGACTCTACTATTATATCTGGGATGGAGGGCATCGGCTTGTGCTAAAGGGCGAAACCACTCTTGGCCTTTCCACTCCTTGAGAGGAAGGCCGGCGGCCTTGAGCGCAGCACAGTCGGTATAACAATGGGTCTCTTTCCTCGCTATAGAACAGGCATCGGCCTCCTCTGTTTGTTTGCAGTGCTCGTGGCAGCAAAAGGGCCGAACAAACGGGTGCACAAGCCTTTAGCAGGGAGCGTGGTCATAGAGGCGGAAGTCCCTTTGAGGGCGTTCCGACCGGAGACAGCGCTCGGTGCCTGCATTGATGGCATGGAAAAAGGAGATATGGCCGGTATTTTCACGCCGGCCAACGTCGCCGCCATGAAGACGGCCGGTTTGCAACCATTGGCCTATCGGCTGCGGACGGAGTTGGGGGTAGAGTGTTGGCACTGGAACCCGCGGGGGTACTGGAGCGATGCGCGGCACCGTCGGGGGTATTGGGTATCGGAAGCCACACCCACCACACCGATCACGCTTTCCAACGGCTACCGACTTCCCCGACGTGGGGATACCATTGACCAGGCCAATAATGAGGGCTATTCTCGTCTTGATGACGGCGACCTACGCACGTTTTGGAAAAGCGATCCCTATCTTGATCGGTACTATACCCACGAAAGCAATGCGCTGCATCCCCAATGGATTCTGGTTGATCTCGGCAAGCCGCGACCGGTGAACGCCATTCGGATTTTTTGGGCGGAGCCTTATGCAACTCGTTTTCGCGTGGAGTGCTGGCAAACTGCCGACGGTGAGACCGATCATTCCATTGACGATACCTTCAACACAAACGGATGGCACCTCTTCCCACAAGGGATGGTGGAACACGGAACAGGAGGCGATGCGCTAAGGACACTATGTAAGAAACCTATCTTCGTGCGGCTTGTTCGTATTTGGATGACCGAAAGCAGCGAGCGTGCCCCCAAAGGAGCTACCGATGTGCGTGATGGCCTAGGGTACGCCGTGCGCGAAGTGCAGATCGGTTGGCTGGATAAGTACGGCAGACTGCACGATGAAGTGCACCATGTGCCAAACAAACATCAGACCCTCATTTACGTCTCTTCGACCGATCCCTGGCATCGAGCGCAGGATCGAGACTCCAACGTAGAACAGCCCGGCTTTGACCTGGTTAAGAACAGCGGGTTGTCGGGCGATTTGCCTATGTTGGTGCCGGTGGGCTTGCTTTATGACACACCGGAAAACGCCGTCGCCGAACTGCGTTGGCTGGAAGCACGCGGAGTGCGCATTAAATGCGTGGAGCTTGGTGAAGAGCCGGATGGGCAGTACGTATCTCCTGAGGACTACGGAGCGCTTTTTGTGGAGTGGGCTACGGCCATCCATCGCTTCGACCCCCATCTGCTGCTGGTTGGGCCAGGCTTTCAAACGGAGCTGCAGGACGTGCTCTATTGGCCCAATGTTTCCGGTGATCGCTCATGGGTGCATCGCTTCTTGGTGTATTTGAAACAACATGGCCATTTCGACGATCTGCGCTATTTCTCTTTTGAGTGGTATCCCTTTGATAACGTTTGTACCAACGACACAGAGCGCCAGCTGTTGCGCAACCCGCTTTTGCTGCAGCGCACCTTAGCGCGTTGGAGGGCAGAGGGCGTTCCCAAAACGGTTCCGTGGATCGTTTCAGAGTACGGTTATTCGGCTTTTGCCGGTAGACCGGAGGCCGATAGGCCGGCAGCCCTCCTCAATGCAGAGATCGTGGGGATGTTTCTAAGTTTGGGAGGAGATACGGCCTACCTTTACGGCTATGCGCCACAGCCGCTGATGGATGAGCTTCGGTGTAACTCGTGGGGCAACCTGGCCTTATTCCTTTCGGACAATCGGCATCGCATTAAACAGCCGTTGGCCACCTATTATGCTGCATGGATGCTTACCCATATTTGGGCGTCTCCACCACAAGCCAAGATACTGCTCTATTCTGCCCACTGTTCGGTGGAAGACAGCACAAAACAGGTGTTAGTTGCCTTCGCCACCAAACATCCGGATGGGCGTTGGGCCATCATGCTGCTGAACAAAGATACAAAAAGAGCCATTGCGGTAAAACTTGTGTGGCACACGAAGAGGGGTGCTGTTGCGGCGAAGGGGCCTATTGAGGTTTGGCAGCTATCCTCGGCAAACTATGTTTGGCATGCTCACGGCGCCGATAGTTATGCCGCTCCGGACACACCGCCTCTGCACTTTACGGTCAAAGTACCCTCTCGTTTAACCCTGCCTCCTACTTCATTAACGGTTATCGGCTGTACGCCTGCAGCTACAGAAGAGACGGCCTGCCATTAAGAGAAGGAGGCAGGCCCAGAGCCTGCCTCCATTAGAGATCGCTAACCTTCTGTGCAGGAGGTAAAGGTAAAGGAATAAAGCGCGAAGTCGGGCGAGTTTGATGAAAGGGTCAGCGTATGGCTGCCGAACATTCGGTTGTGGATCAGCTGGTACATGCGGGGCTGGTCTACGAGGATGTAGCTTTTGCCCGTTTCATCGTAATGAATGTCTGCCCCTTTGTCGGACGGGGCCACAGGCTTGCCATCCTGAAAAACATAGACACGGAAGGCCACGCCGTTCTCCGGCTTGATCACCGCATTGGCCGTAATAGCATGATAGCGTAGTAGAATGCTATCCTCGAAGTTATTGGTGGCACGGCCATGACGCAGACTTTCCGGCTCGGTGATCCAGACCCCGATCGGGGTGATGACACCGTCTTCAAGCGCCCCTGTTGGTGCGGGCAGGTGGTGTAGGCGTCCTGGGGCCCAATTGGGGATGTTCCCAAGAGCGCCTTCTAGCAGGCCTCTCTCGCCTGCATACAGTTCGGGGGTCATGGGGTAGCAGCGGGCACCGGGAGCATCTTCAGGGCGCAGGGGTTTTAGCAGAGGGGGAAGTTTAAGATTTGGGTGCAGTTGGTGCAACAATTGCTGGATAATGGCTTCCGATTCCTCGTATCCTCCTTCTCCGGCATGGTCGGCCACAATATAGCCGTGCATGTTGATGAAGTAGTGTCGGGGCCAGAAGTTGTTATGATAGGCATTCCAGTTCTCATAGTTGCTGTCAACGAGGACAGGCCAGGTAATTCCAAGCCGTTTCACCGCCTCGGCCACATTGCTGCGATCGTGGGCAAACCGAAACTCCGGCGTATGGATGCCAATAATTACAAGTCCATCTTTGGCATAACGTTCGTTCCAGGCTTTGAGGTAGGGCAAAGTACGTAGGCAGTTCACACAGGTATATTCCCAGAAATCAATGAGCACCACATGGCCGCTTTGCAAGAGCTGTTTGAGGTCGAGGGCTTTCCCTCCGGTGTTAAGCCAATCTTGGGCGGTGCCGTAGAATCGTGGGGCCGGCTGCGGCCAGTTTTCGCTTTGAATTTGATAAACGGGGTCTACCACGTCGGATACTTTTACCGTGTTCTGCTGCGGAGCGGCGCCGTTGGTAAAGAACCAAGTTCCAATACCAAGAGCTAAGGCCGTTCCTATGAAACCTAGGGAAGTACGGCGTGACATCATGATGTTCTCTTCCTCGCTAGATGGAAATATACGCTAGTTAATACGTGTATCAGCACGAAGGGTGCGCCAGATTTTGGTATACTGAGCTATGCATAGGCCGTTTTCTGCAACACCTCCTTCGATAGGGTAAACAGAGAGGATAGGCTCAGGATAATAGATGCAACAACCCGCTTATGAGCAGGAAGACGAAAACCTTCAAGACCGTTTTTCATTGGCGATCGGCGAAAGTTCGCCGCTTTATCGGAGCCGACTGGATGTCGCCCATCTTCGCACCTGCAACTGCCCTCCAAATCATTTGAACTGTCTAACGCCTAAAGAGTGGATTAAAAGCCAACTAGGGGTCTGGCAGGTAAGCTATTGCGGGCACGACATCCGCGATAAAGAGCTTCATCCGGCAATATTTCCCATTGCCCTTGCGCGTCGTGTCATCGAGCTGTTCACGCACGAGGGAGAACTTGTGCTCGATCCCTTTGTAGGAAGTGGCACGACGCTCGTTGCGGCTCAGGAGCTAAATCGAAATGCGGTGGGGTTTGATCTTCAGGAGCGTTATATTCAGTTGTGCATTCAGCGTTTGAGAGAGGGGAGTCTGTTTCATACGACCCAGCAGATCGCCGTACACGATGACGCCCTACATATTCCTCACTACCTCGCTCCTGAGACGGTAAGTCTAATATGGACGTCGCCGCCCTACGCTAATCTCTTAAATAGGGAACGAAAAAACAAATCACGTCGTGGCAACGAGAGAAAGAATAGCCAGTTTGGCAGGGTGGAGCAGTACTCACAAGAACCACGTGATTTAGGCACCATGTCGTTAGAGGAGTATACGGCAGCTTTAGGGGATATCTTTGAAAATCTGTTGCCGCTTTTGCGTCCTAAGGGGCACTGTGTGGTGAATGTTCCCGATATGTGGTGGGAGAATGAGCGCATTACCATCCATATTGCCGTAGTCGAGGAGCTACGAAAACGAGGTTATGAGTTGCGCAATATTATCATAAAAACATAGAAAGGAGACCCCTGCGTTTACGCAGGGGAGGAATTGCTATCCGCAGCATTCCTTTCCAATTTAGTTCGTCAACCGAGAGTATTGATGATATAATACCCTCGGCAGACAAAAACTATAGAGGCAAATCGTTGAAAGTTACATTGCGCCTGAAACTGCATAGAGAACCCGCCACCCAAAAGGCTCTACAGGAAACGCTCTTGCAGTTTACAGACTGCTTCAACGCCGTATGTACTTACGGTTGGGAGCAGAACGAGCGTAACGGAACCCGACTGCACCGGGCAACCTACAAGTCCCTTCGGAAAGCGCACCCTGACCTGCCTGCCCAGTTGGTGGTGTCCGCCCGAATGAAGGCCACCGAAGCACTCAAATCTGTTGCGGAGCGCAAGAAGCAGGGACGTTCCGTTTCCTGCCCGCAGTCCGCCCTTTGCCCCGTGCGCTATGATGCGCGTTCGTATTGGGTGCGCCTTCAAGACGGCTGTGCCTCTCTGGCCACCACACAAGGTCGTGTTTGTGTACCCTTCCGCCTGTGTGACTACTACACTCGTTACGCCCACTGGCAGCCCTGCTCGGCAGACTTATGTTTTCGTGACGGTGCCTTTTCCCTGCATGTGGTGGTGGAAGCCGAGTCA
>NZ_DATGLN010000073.1:0-2040 GCF_035294165.1 Chthonomonas sp. | reverse complement strand
CGGCCAAGACGATCGAAAACATGGAATCCAGGAGGAAAACGGGGAAATAGAGGGGGATAAAGACCGACTCAAATGATCGAAACTCACTTACCGAAAGCCGACGGAGATGGCGTTTACACAAAATACTTGACAAGCCCCGGTGCCTCCACCAACCTGATCCGCCATGCGGTTCAGTTGTTCCCGTTATGTGGTTTGGATTCTGTAAGGCAGTTTATGGTCGGCAGCTAATTTGGACAGCAGTGGCTGCGCGCGCAGTTCTAATTAGCCCTCAGTCAGTAACTGCTAGAGGCGCCTTATCGAGACCGGGTACAAATATCCGGCGCGCCCCGGTCGGCACAAAGCGGCCCTGAGCGCGAAGGCCAGCCCCCCACCCAACGAGGAACTCAGCTAACGTGCATCCGAAAACCCCAGATCTCGTATTGCGTAGCCCGGTGGTATCGAAAAAAGGGACGAATTGGGTTCCCCGCGAACGATGTGCTCAAGCCGAGCGGTGTACCTGCCGTCCGGCCCCTTTGCCTCGGACAGACCGGTCAGGCCGAGATCCGCCGAAGTCCAATTCTCCTCGGTGCTCACAACTTGAGATTCACCCTGGGAGGTGCGGACAATCCGCATACCCTCAAACTCCAGACCCTCTATGATACGTTTGCCGAGCTTCTCCGTCCTTGTCACCAAACCTCGCTCAGGGGTACCAGTTGAAGGTGGCCCCGGCAAACCTATCCCCGACCCGGACCTCGGAAAAACCATCCGGGCTGCAACCTTTTCCGCAACCATCAGCATAAACGTCGAGCCGCCGACCGGATCGATGATCGTCACCATTGGGCGAACCTGATCCGACGGCCCCGAACCGCCAGACTCGATCCTCATTCTCCCAGCCGAGTCTCGATAAACATGCGTTCGAAAACTCTGCGTAGTCGCGGATTGGCCTGGATGCGTGCGGACGTACTCCTCAACCTGCTCCACCGAAACAGGAACACCCGGCACAGGTGCCACCAGGCGCACGACGCCGGCGGAACCGCCCCCGCCAACCACCTGAGAGGAAGCGATTACAGCAGACAGCAACACAAGCGCGATGAGGCTGATGGTCACCTGACCTCCCCAGTCGAGTATACAAAGGCCGAAGCCCAAATTAACGAACCTCCGTCGGACCACCAAGCCGAGGCAATACCTTCGGCTGTTGGGTGGGCTGCCGAGCGGACCCGGACAGCCCGCCCCTTCCAGCGCACCAGCCCGGCACATACTACGACGAAGAACAGTATCCATAGTAAGGAATATCATCAAACGGGAATTTCGTTGGATCACCCGAGATCGCCGGCGTGCAGTACCATGTGGAGGTGTACCACGGCTGTTCAGCCAGGAAGTAGTTGGCATACCTCGACGAACAAGCGCCTCCACCGTATACATAGATCGTCGTGGCGCCCTGTCCCGGGCAAACGGGCGAGTTGGTGTTCGTGCAATACACATTCGTTATACACGCTCCGCTCTGGGACAGCTGGCCTGTCCAGTAGCTTGAGGTAACTTTAATCCCCAAGTTGAAGCCCCAACTGACAGTCTCCGTGTCGCAGCCGCCCGAATACGGATCGGTGTAGTAGAATGTCGCATTGATGCTCCACGGGTACACCTGATCGAGCGACCCGTATAGCGAATCGGGAAGGTTGACCGTGTTCGGATAAAACGCCGACCCAGACAGGTCATCACCATTCAGCGAGCTATAGGCGACCACCTCGCCGCCGCAGCCTTGGCCGGGGTACCCAACAGTGTCCGTCTCGATGTACATGTCGTCTGGCCAATCGTCGTAGTAGAGACCCTGTGCCAGTGCCGGAAGCCTCATGCCAGCCAGTAGAACCGCCGTCAGAAGAAAATGACGCCCGCACGGTCCCCGTTTTCTACTCGTCATGACAACTCCTATGATGGTTTGTCTACTCCAAAGTTGTTGTGCAGCTCGGGGCCGACCAACGGGAGGCCGCACAGAGCCGCGAACGGAGAAGGGTTTGCGTTTGCCCGCTTTCCCTTCTCATGGGCGAATCTTCGGAACGGCCCGGA
>NZ_DATGLN010000072.1:0-35258 GCF_035294165.1 Chthonomonas sp. | reverse complement strand
GGTGAAGCTGCGCAAAGCGCGTCATCCTCTGCTCACGGGGAATGTGGTGCCCATAGATTTTGAGATAGGGGAAAGATGCACGGTTGTGTTAATCACCGGCCCCAACACCGGCGGTAAAACGGTGACGCTGAAGACCATCGGTTTGCTCACTCTCATGACTTTGGCCGGCCTTCAAATCCCCGCAGAGGAGGGCACCGAAATCGCGCTTTTCGAGCAGGTTTTTGCCGACATCGGCGACGAGCAGGATATTCAGCAGAATCTCTCAACCTTCAGCGCGCACCTCAAAAACATCGTTCATATCCTCGAAAATCTGGTAAGTAACTCGCTTGTGTTGCTTGATGAGATAGGGGCGGGAACCGATCCGGCGGAGGGTGCTGCTCTGGCCAAAGCGATTTTGGAGTACCTTCGAGAGAGAGAAGTCCGCGTTGTGGCCACCACACACTACGGTGAATTAAAAGAGTATGCTTTTTCCCAGCCCGGTGTAGAGAACGCCTCGGTGGAGTTCGACCGAGAGACGCTCTCTCCAACCTATCGTGTGTTGCAAGGGGTTCCCGGTTCCTCGCACGCTTTCACCATTGCGGCTCGCTTGGGCTTGCCAGAAGAGATACTGCAGCAGGCACGGGCCTCCCTCTCCAGAAAGGAGGTCGAAGCCTCGCAGCTTATCGAGCAGCTAGAGCAGAGCCGCCGCAACGCCGCCATCGCGGAACAAGCGGCCCTTGCCGCCCGTGCGGAGGCAGAACGCGCCCGCGCCGAGTATCAGGAACGGGTACGCCAAATTGCCGAAGTACAAAGAACGGTGCGTCAACAGGCGCAAGAGGAGGCTAGGCGCATTCTTTCGCACGCTTCCGAGAAGGCCGAAAACATTTTAAAAGAGTTGCAGCGCATGAATCGGGGGGCACGAAAGGGCGCGAGCGCGCGCCAAAAACTTAAGGCGTTACGCGAAGAGACCTACTCCGCCCTCGAACCGGCCCCTATGGAACCTCCCGAACCGGCACCAACGCACCATGTCTATCGTCGAGGCGACTGGGTGCGCATTCCGGCGCTTCATCTGGAGGCGCAGGTGCTTGAAGAGCCGAAGAACGGAGAGGTCGTTGTGCAAATGGGAGCGATGCGGGCTACGTTTCCCGTAGATCAGCTACGTCCCCTGGAAAAAGCGCCCACCATACCCTCCTCTTCCGCCTCTCGTGCGACATCAAGCGCCTCTGAGATAGCCCTACGTAAAGCTCTACAGATATCACCCGAGCTAACCTTGCTGGCCATGCGTGTAGATGAGGCCCTCTCCCTACTGGAACGATACCTCGATGATGCCTATGCCGCCGGGCTTTCCAAAGTACGTATAATACATGGGAAGGGAACCGGAGCCTTACGAAGAGCCGTGCAGCAGTTTTTGGCCGATCATCCTTTGGTGGCCTCCTATCGGCTCGGCACGGCAGAGGAGGGAGGCGACGGGGTGACCATTGTGGAGTTAAAAGGGTAGAAGGGATGGCACTATGGGATGGGAATGGTGGTTTGCATTGGCCTGCACCGGCTTTGTTATCGGAGGAATAACCGCTTGGGCAACGGGTGGCCTGAGAGTCTTTTTATATACCCTCGCCGTGCCGATCATTCTGCTGATAGCGCATCTCTTCTTCTCCCGATATGCCCCGCCAACCTACCTGCTTTGGGTTGGGCTGGAGTACTTGCTGATGATCGTGATGGCCTGTTTCGGCGACTATCTTTTCGGTTTGAAGCTTGGCCGCAACGGGCCTGATGGCTATCGGCACGACTCGGTAGGCCATTAGCCTGTCTTCAGCGCCGATTGGGCGGCCACGATTCCTGCCGCCAGAGCGGTTTGGAAAAAGTAGGGGTCTTCCTGCGGCTTGCGTCCCATGGTAGTCCAGTTATAGGTTGCCATCGGGTTGAAGAGCGCGTCGGTCTCTACCTCCACCACAGCATGTTTTTCCAAAAGCCCTCTCTCCCGAAAAGAGGTGAGCACGGTTTCACGCATTTGGGAAGGCATCACCGATAGCGGAACCTGCACCGAGCCAAGCACCACGCGCTCTAAAACAGTAAGGGTCTGCTCGCTAACACCGTAGTGACGTGGGCGCTTATCTGCAAAGCTAATGCGTGGTACGCAGATAGGTTGGCCTTCTAGGGCGATAGCCGCATTCATGGCGAGACCTTGGTCTATGCCGGAGAACCCCAATGCGGTCTGTGTGCCGGCGTTTCCCGGCCCTTGACCCACCAAAATAACATCGGCCGAAGCCACCTGTTTTGCCGCCTGCAGGGCCGAGTAAAGGTTAATGGCCTCATAGTCGCCTCCGAAGGCCTGCCCGCAGGTGATCGTCGTCTGCAGCAAACCGTTCTGTTTCAACTCCCTCACCAGATGGCTCCAGGCAATGGGTAGGGCCGCACTATCGCTCATAATGTAGACGACACGACCGGGATATCCTTGCTCTTTGAAAACCGCGTGTGCGGCGAAGCAGACCGGGCCGATCTGGCTGTGCAGACCGCAACAGACCACGGGGACCCCTTCAAGGGGGTGAAACGATTCGAGGGCAGGATGAAACGGGCTTTCCGGCGCCTCTATCGCCAGCACGGGCGTTTGGAGCGGAGTATAGCGCAGTTTGATGAGATGTCCAGGCGGCTCATCCTCCAGCTCTCGCCCCACTATTCCCACCACAAAATCGTAGCCGCCGGTTCCCAAATTAAGCTCCACAGCCACCGTATTCAGCAACACGCGCTCGCCAACCTGTGCCGTGCCGGTGAGCGCTTTGTAGTTGATGGCCGTTCTGGGAGGAGTATTTCCATCCACCGAGAAAGGCTGCACCACCAACACCTGCAGAGCAGGATGCTCAGCAAGAATCGCCTCTACCCGGCCTTCCGTGCGGAACAACATGGCTGTTAGCGCGTAACGGTCACTTTGTTGAGGCCGCGCGGGCTATCGGGATTGTAACCGCGGGCAAGGGCGAGACGGCACGCCCATAGCTGGCCGGCAACGATATAGAGCAGGGGGCTAAGCCGTTCGTCAATATCCACCGGAATGCGAATAGGGCATCGCGCAAACTCTAATAGCTCCGGAGATCGTGCGAAGATGATCATTTCGGCGGCACGCTCCTGCAGTTTCCGGGCTAACTCCCACATAAAAGGATAGGCGCGACCGTCTGGGGCATAGAGGAAGGTGGGAAACCCCTCATGGATCATGGCTATCGGCCCGTGGAGGAAGTCGGCACCCGAGTAGGGCTTCGCCACCAAATAGCTCGTTTCCGTCATCTTGAGGGCGGCCTCCAGCGCGGTGGCCTGATTGATGCCACGTGCCAACACAGCACACTCTTGAATGTAGCGATAGCGCTCAACGGCCGCCTCAATATGAGAATCCAAAGGCAGCACCTGGTGCATACGTTGTGGTATTTCGCGAAGCTCCTCCAAAAGCGTTGTTTCTTCGGCCCACTGTCCGGCCAATAGGGCAATGAGGGCAAGCGTTGTTGTGTAGGTCTTTGTGGCCGCCACAGCCCTCTCTACCCCGGCATGACACAATAAGACATGCTCGCTTTGGTTTGCCAATGGCGAGTCGGCCACATTGGTGATGCAGGCGGTCAACGCTCCGGCCGCGCGAGCGGAAGCCAGCGTCTGAACGACATCTTCCGCCTGCCCCGACTGCGATATGCCTAACACAAGGCAGCGCTCTAGCCGCAGCTTCGCTTCATAGAGGGTAAACACGGAGGGCGCAGCAAGGGCGACGGGTATGCCACAAACGATCTCGATGAGGTATTTCGCGTAGGTGGCAGCGTTGTCGGAGGTACCGCGAGCGGCTATTACCACGTAACGTACATCTTGTTGTTTCAGCTCTTTCACGAGCTTTTGGACGGCGACATCGCCTTGCTGAACTGCTTTGGCGACGGCCTCCGGCTGCTCATAAATCTCTTCCAACATAAAGACCATTCTCTATCTCTCCTACCTATGGGGATGCATCTAAAAACCGTCGGCTCGGTAGAAAACGGGCGCCTTTCTTGGTGGAAACAGGGCATCTAAGAAGCGTTGCTGCGCCCTATCTTCTGTAAGGTGGTGAGGACGTGCGGTACCGAAAAGCAACTGGAAGAAATGAACCTGGGGTAGAATTCCCTCACCCTCCTCCATCCGTTTTAAGATCAGCGCTTCGCCGGCCCCTTCCAAAGCGATCGGCCCATAAGGCGTCTCGAAACCCACCCGCCCCGCAGGGCGGCCCTGCTCTACCCATCTCCGTTCGAAATGGGGAAGCAGCTTTTGAAACAGCTCGGTTCGATGTAACAGTCGCAACATCCCGCCACGATTGTAGCGGGGAATAGGCTTCTCCAAAACCTGCTCCAGAGCGGAGCAGACTTCCGGGTCTAAAGCGATATGCGCTCGCAGGAAGCGTATCTCCTCCTGCCAACATAAGGCCGTTAGCAGGGTAAGAACTACCCGCTCCGACCTAGCCCCCTCCATATCCGCCAACCCTATTTCGCCAACCTCGCCATATCTCTGCCCTTCCCGCTCGAACGTGTTGTAACAGAGGTAGGCAATCACTCGTCCTTCGCCATCCAGGCCTACGAGCATCCCCTTGGGATCACTCTCTTCGGACAGACCAATCCAATGTCTCCAATAGCTCTGCGTTCTCTCGAAGGTAAGCGGTCGGTGGCGATTATAGTCGGCGTAAATGGCCTGAATGGTGGGCAGGTCACCGGCTCGGGCGGCACGCACCCCGATATCGGCAGAACCAGAAGGCAAGGGCTGCCTCACAGCCCCTTCAACCTCCAGCAGAGGGAAGATGGTGTATCCGATGCGCTCGTAGTAGCCGGGAATGCCCGTGCCAAGCGCGGAGAAATCCATTCCCTCCGCCTCCATCACCGCCAGCGCGCGTTGAAGACAGGCGGTATTAAACCCCTGCCCACGATATTCCGGCAGCGTGGATACATTGGCGAGGCCACCCATCGTCAACCACATCTCTCCACAGGCCACTTTGCGCCGCACGATCTGCACGGCACTCACGATCTTGCCGTCTAGCACCCCTACCTGCGTATAGTGCGGCAACCAGGTGTCGTCTGCATAGAGATAGCGATGAAAGAAAGCACGTCCATTTTCTGACCACACGCGGCACCATAACTCCAAACAGGCCTCTCTCTCCTCCGGCCGTACGGCACGAACCTCAAAGTCCATGAACGGCTGCCTCCTTCAGTAGGAAATAGTAGCGCAGAATGGTCTCTCCCAAAGGCTCTGTGGAAGCGATGTGGCAGTGAGCCGCCAGGAAAGCCTCTATTCCTTCTTTACCAATACGTTCTTGAAGCGCTCGGGCGGAAACGTCGTCTGGATGGGCGTAGTGAAGCGCCGCTGCAATCGCATAGGCTGCATTATCGGGGAATATCTGTTGTCGGAGGCACAATCGGGCAGCCCCCACCAGCCGATCTTCTGGGGCCAGCTTTCGCAAGGGGTCGCGTGCAAGGCGATCGCAGGTATCGCCAAGCTCTGGGTTTGCGATGCGCCTCAACAGCTCCTCTTCGTAGGCACGCTGCTCCGATAGATCAAAACCGTGTTGTTTCACCAAGGCCATACCGGTCTCGTCCATCAGCCCCTTAATGCGTGCCAAAATGGTGGCGTCTTTAAGGGCATCGGCGGCATATGTATAGCCCTTAAGCCAGCCGAGATAGCCCAAAGCGGCGTGGGCGGCGTTGTGGGAATAGAGCTTACGCTCCATGTGAGCATGGAAATTATCTACTAACTCAAGCCCCGAAATAGGAGGCAACGTGCCGACGACCGCATGCTTATCTGCCGGCAACCGATGGTAGCTCTCGGCACGAATGAAGAGAGGGTCGGCAGCACGCTCCTCAGGGGAGGGGATGGGGATCATACGGCTTACAACGGTTGGCACAAAGCCGGTACGTTGGAGTATAGACTCACGCAGCGCTTCCGGCAGGTGTTGAGATACCGCTTCACGCAAAACGCTATCGGCTCGATAGAGGTTTTCACACAACAAGATGTTGAGGGGTGGATGATGAAGCTCATAACGCTTTAAAAGCCCCAAAGCGATGAGGGGAGCAATGTGCTGAAGCGCTGCAGCACCGACGGCGGTACAGAGTACGGAGGCCTGGGCTATCTCCAAGGCGATCTCGTGCTGTTGGCTTGTGTGCAAAGCCCGCACCGGTGCGATCTGCACCACCGTTGGATTTTCAGCTTTGTTTTTGGGAGAATCCGCAACGCCGGGAATGGGAATGAGGCAAAGAGGATAGGAGCGCCGTGCATTTAAAAGCTCCACGATCGTGGTGTTGACCTCTACGAACACCACCTCCATGCCGCTTTCCCAGAAAAGTTGCGCCACGAAACCCCGGCCAACATTTCCGGCACCGAATTGAACTGCAGTGGATACCATTTGCCTACTCCAGCATCTGCCGATCACGCAGTCGGCGGCTATAAGGCCCGCCTCGCTCAACGGCCATGGCCTGGCGAATGCGCCGGATGATACGGCGCGATATGTCGGGAAAGGTAAGTTCACCGGCCAAGATGCGCACGGCCGTGCGCGATGCATAGGGCCGCAGAACGCCATGCCGATAGCAGAAGCCCGGCCAGCGATAGAAGAAGCGTGCAAACCGCAAGGCGCCATCGAAATTGGCTCGAAATGCCTCCCCAATGGCATCGGTATAGTTCGTCGTGCGCCCTTCAAGGATCGCCCTTGCCGCAATCGAGCCACTTCGGATGGCCGAGTAGATGCCATCGCCGAAAAACGGATTGATAAGCCCTGCAGCATCTCCCACCAACAAAACGTTCGCACGTTCGTTTTGCACCATGTCTAGCCCATTCCAAATAGGCAGCGGATGCGCATGAAAAACCAGTTCCTCCTCCCGGTATGGCACGTTAAGATAGCGCAAATAGTCCAGAATCGTTTTCCTTAGTTCGGTGCGCAGATTTTGGTCGCCGTGCACGCTCTGACCATGCGGACGAAAACAGCCCGCACCCACGTTAAGATGGTTCTCTTTTGGAAAGACCCACGCATAGCCGCCCTGCACAACCCCGAACTCCAAATGGGCTACATCCGGGCGTAGGTCTTCGTGGCCTTCCCCCCATCGGTGAGGCGCCTCTACTTCGATGGCGATGGCGATGGCGCGTTCACGTCTTAGGCCTACCTGACGCGCCACCACACCGTTTGCGCCATCGGCACCTATCAAAAAATCGCAGGTAGCACTCCATGTGCCGGTTTCACCTTCGGCAGTAATGCGAATAGGGCCTGTATCCGCACACTCCACACGGCGCACCGTTAGGGCATCGCGCAGTTCGGCTCCGGCGCGGGCAGCCCGTTGGGCGAGGGCGTTGTCAAAAATAGAGCGCTGCACCATCCAAAGCTCCAGCTCGGATGGGTTATCCTCGCCCGCGGGGCCGTGGTTTAGGGAGGCGAGATAAGGGCTTGCAAACCGAAACGTGTGGCGCAGATAGCGCACTCTTGCTTCTACAAACGCCTCCGGCGCCAGGTCATGGCAGGCATCTATTTGCAAAAGTTGCCGTACGGTTATGGGCATGCCACCACCGCAGGTTTTATGGCGTGGCAGTTTGCGACGTTCTAAAAGGGCCACTCGTGCTCCGTGGCGCGCCAACTCCCATGCAGCCGTCGTACCTCCTGGGCCGGCACCTACCACAATAGCATCGTAATGAGCGTTGTGACGCATCACTTACTCCTTTTAAGCGACAACTCCCCGCCTAAGGCGCGGGTTTCTTATAGAACGCTTGGGGCTACCCCCTACGTTACCGAGCAAAGGCAGTTCCCTGCTCTGTTCCTGATATGGCCGCACTTAGGTCACGATCCATCGAATAGTCACAATGCAGACAACTACATATACGAACCGACAAACCTAGCCCATCGGGTGGCAAACCACCCCGTGACGGAACGTCTGCATCGTTTGACATGGGTTCACCGTTCCCACTTTCACAGCAACCCATTCTGCCCTCTGAGATAGGCGATAGGCCCGTAGCGGCCAACCAGCGATTTGTCCACCCTATGATAGTGGCATATTCTTTGCTTACTTGTGCAGATCGCCGGCAGCGCTGCCAACTATTTTTGTCTGTCTGTATCTCGCCGGGCCAAGCGCTCCGCATTAGGCACTTCATCCGCCGTGTTCGTCTCTGCAGCGGGAGGTTTCGGCTTGAAGAAGTCGTAGGTAACCACCTGCACATACTGCCCGGGCCCGGCTCGGTCGTGAAACCAGCGGCTATCTAACGAGGTGTGGGGGCTTACCAGCGCTTCGGCTTGCAGATACCACGGCTCCTCACGCACCACACAGCGGACCTCCGGCCCGCTTGTTTGCCCCCACGATTCCAGGCGAAACTCGTACTCGTTGCGTACAAGCCCCTGCACATCGAGGGTACGTATGCGGACGGCGCGCACCTGCCCCACCAAAACATCGCCATGACGTGGCTGTTTATGCTCGTTAAGGCGTAGGTGCAGGAGTGGAATCTGGGCGGTGATCCCCTGCGGTCGTCTTGAATAGTCTATATCGTAGCGGCCAAAAACGCGAGTTACCGGCCCAGGTCGAAATTGAACGGCGATGCCGGTAAAATCGTGTTCTGAACGCTTGTGTTCGTAGAAGAGGCCCACATTGAACTCGCCGATCTGCTTGCCCAAATAGACGTTATAGCCTGGCTCTCCCGGCTGGCCTACCGGATAGCGCCGCACGGCGAGGTCGCCTGCGCGCGTTTCAAAGCGCCAGCCGTTGCCGAAATGGGTGCGGTAGAAGGCGTAGGCCTCGATCACCGTTCCCTTTGGGTTGTCGCCTGGGCTAAATCCGGCAGCGCGCCCCGTCCAATGCGCTCCCCACCCTCCGTAGGAGGCCACCTCACCCTCTAACACGATAGAGCGGTAGTCGCTCTCGGCATGGGAGATATAGAGATCGCGGTTATCCGGCACCGTGTCGAAAAGCGCAATGGCATCGGGGAAAGGGAAGTGAAGATAGCGCACATGCCCTATTCGCAAGCTCACTCCCCCCTCTATGTGATGCCCTCGATACTGATCGTACGCCTCTAGGTAGAACTCATCGGGTATCACCTGGGCGAACTTGTTATTGTCCCTTTTGCGGAACTCGAGACGCGCCCGCAAGCCGGGCAGCAGGTCTACGAAACCGCCAAAGATAAGGTTTTGGAAAGTAAAGCGGTCTGACCAGGCTTTCACACCTATCGAAAGATCGAAATAGCCACGCCACGGGCCGATGAAGTCCGTATGCCAACCGTAGTGGGGAGGCTCCATAAGCCCTCTTGGGTTTATCTCCGGTTCAAGGGTTGTGGTGTAGGGCAACGGTGTGGAAGGATAGTGAAGATCGCCGGTCGTCTGGGCACGAGCCTGGTAGAGGGTGCAGAAGAGCAAAAAGCCCATAAAAAAGTGCAAAAAAGGGCGGCGTAGCGCCATATAGCGAGCCTCCTAAGCGATTTTGAGGTGGAGTTATTTAGTTTACCACTTGGTATTGGCAACATCCGGCATGAGGCGGCCTTCTTGGTCGGCAAACAGCAGGGCAAAGGCAAAGGGGTCTTTGCCACGCACCCATTTCACCAGCACGCGATTAGGCCCCTGATGCAAAAGCACATCCACTCCCCAAACGCTGCCGATAGGGGTGGGGCGAAATGGGCGTTTCTCAAAACGTGCCAGCACCCTTTGCCCATTCAGCCAAACCTTAATGCCGCTATTTGTTGCCGCAACGAGCCGTGCAGGTCGCTCCGTCGGGGCATATACGGTTGTCTGTCCGTAGCACACGCCCGGTGAGCCATGAAAGAGAGGCTCGAGGTCTAAAACAAGCTCCGGAAAACTCCGACGCTCCCATCGCACGATCTGGCCGAGCCGCCCCGTGTAGGTCTCATAGAGTTCCGGTCGGCTCTCCGGTGCATAGACTCGGTCGAACCCCTCGGTTTCGGAATTTTCGAAGGTTCCTACAACCCACCAGCAAGAAGCCCCTGGAATGAGGAACTGTGCCGATTGAGCAGGTGCCCCCGACTCCGGAAGAAGTGTGACGGTAAGTGGGTTTACTATTTCGATAGTTCCCTGGCCGCCGGGCACGGCGAGGGTGAACATGGTCTGCAACCGCCCTTGAGGTGCGATGACCTGGCGGCTCCCAAAACCGGGTGGCATGGTGATCTGCCACCCAGGCGGCGCCATCACCTGTATCTTTCCGATGAAAGGCTCTTGGCCCTGATTGGCTATCGCCAACTGGAACGATTTGGGCTGCAGATGCGATACGGCGAGAACCTCACCCGCATCTAGCGAGAGCAGGTAAGGCCCCACACGCCGCTCCATGAGGTAGGGTGGATAGACGAGCAGAGGTTTGACGAGGCGGTTATCGGCCCAGGCGATGGCCTGGGTAACATCGTTGGGTGTTGTGCTACTGCCAGACGATGAAACAGAGGTTGAAACCTCTGTTTCACCAAGAGCAGAGGATGGAGGGCTTGTCTCTTCTGCCGTGGGGGTAGGTTCGGTTGGAGGCGTAGGCGGGTTTTCCTCTGACGGCTCTACGGCAGTTTCTTGGGATGGTTCCCCATTTAAGGGGATATCGGTTGGCGACGGAGCCTGCTCTTCAGAGGCCGTTTGTGAAGGCATCGGTGCGGTATCTGCGGGCGTTTCCGCCGTCTCTTCGAGCAGGACGAGATGCGGCACGTAGGTTTCGATGAAGCGCGCTCCAACCGTGGCAATTCGTTCCGCTATGTCGTGAAGCGAGTCGGGCAAGGGCAGATCGTGCAGACCCGGCCCTGGAATGAACATCTCTCCTAAAGGCTGTTTCCAAAGCTCTGGCAACTGCTCGTAGCCGTAAAAGATGCCTTTAACAGCGCCTATGGCTCCTCCTACAAACTCCGTATCGTAGCCACAATTCACGGCGTTACACAGAGCCGTTTCAAAATCTTGAAAGCCGTAAAGCAGCCCGATGGTAAAGAAGCCCATATTTTGGGCCACGTCGGAAAAGTTGGGGTTGCCCACCTCTTTGAGGACGGCCTCACGAGCCGCCAACCACCCGTTGGCACGAAAGGCCGCATCCAGCACGGCTTTCACGGCGCGCGCTACACGGCAGTTGCGCGGGATCATGGCCAGCCCAATAACGCATAAAGCCCGTGGATCGGTCAGAAAAAAGGCGGCGCTGCCCAGGGCCGCCAAAAACATAGCGGCCCAAACGCCCTCCATGCCATGGTCTATGCGTGCATCGCGGGCAGCAAATGCAGCGGCCACTTGCGGCGCCCCGGGCAGAAGCAGGGGCCAGATGTCGGCCCGCATGGCACCGCCCGTACTGTTGTGAAACCAGTTGGAGTAGGTGCCCGAAGCGGGAGGCTCTAAACCATGTGCCCAGTTCCATTGGGCATAGCCGAATTCGTCTTGCCAGTAGTCCAGATGGCTTTGCCAAGCCTTAATGAAATCGGTATCGGTTACGGCCGTTCCTACTTTTTCGAGGGTATCGAGCCAAACAACCGTAAAGTCAAGCCCAACTCCCGCTGCATGTTGGGCCGGGATAGGGCTATAGTAGTGTAAAGTGGAGGGCACGGTGCGCCCACGATTGGCGATGCCTAAAGTTACACCGGCGCATTTTCCCCACCAAGCTCCTTTTACCTTGTCAAAATACGCTTTTTTCATAAGGGTGAGCGCTGCAGGCATCCCCAATGTCCCCCTACCGGTTAACCGGTGTTTCGTAGCCCCGCCGCTATCCCGTTGATGGTGGCCGCGATAGCGTAGTCCAGTTCCTCTTGATCTACTCCCGCCTCCTGTTGCTCCCCACGTTTTCGGCGCAACAACTCTACCTGGATAAGACTCATCGGGTCTACATAGGGGTTGCGCAGACGGATGGAGGCGGCGAGCGTGGGGTTCTCTGCTAGGAGTGTATGTTGACCGGTGATGCGCAGCACCATTCGGGCGGTGCGATGGAACTCCTCCATAATGAGGTTATAGACACGCTCGGCAAGCGCCCTATCCTTTACCAAAGAGGCGTAGCGCCAGGCGATGTTAGGGTCGCCCTTCGCCAGCCCGGTCTCCACATTGCGGATCATATCCTCGAACAGAGGGAACTTGCGCATCATTGTCTGTAGGAGCGCCTCATGGTTAGGGTTCTCTTGGATGAACTGTTCGATGGCATAGCCCACCCCAAAGTAGGCCGGTAGCACATGTCGGCTTTGCATCCAGCCGAACACCCAAGGAATGGCACGCAGGTCTTCTAGGTTTCGTTTTTCGCTGCGTCGTGGCGGACGGGAGGCGATGCGGGCGTGGGCTAGCTCTTCAACAGGGGTAGCCTGTTCATAGTAAGTGAGAACCTCTGGATTTTCCGCGATGTGCTTTCGATAAAAGGCGAACGCTTTCTGCGACATCCACTCCATGGCGGCCTCCCACTCCGGCTCGATCACAGCTCCCCACCCGCCGGCCCTGGTCAGCGCCTCTAGGGCCGCAGCCACCATGAGTTCGAGGTTGCGTTCGGCTATCTGCTCGTCGGCATATTTCCAGTTAAGAACCTCACCCTGTTCGGTAATGCGAATGGGGCCGAGAAAGGCGTCCGGAGGCTGCGCTGTAATGGCCCGATGCGTCGGCCCTCCTCCGCGTCCCACGGTGCCTCCTCTACCGTGAAACAGGCGCAGCCGCACGTTACACTCCGCTGCAACCTGATGTAAAGCTCGGTGCGCTTTAAATATCTCCCATGTGGAGGTGAGCATGCCGCCATCTTTGTTCGAGTCGGAGTAGCCGAGCATGACTTCTTGCTGGCGTCCCCATGTATCGAGAAGACGGGAGTACTCCGGTGAACTCCAAAGCTCACGACAGATTTGAGGTGCGTTACGCAGGTCTTGAATGGTTTCAAAGAGGGGCACAGGCATCAGGCCGGGGTCATCGCCTTCGGCCTCAACGCGAATGCCACAGCTACGCGCAAGCCAGATGGTGTTCCAGATGTCTTGCACGCTTGTGGCTCCGCTGATCACGTAGGCCCGAATGGCTTGCGGTGGATATTTGCGTTTTAAGTCGGCAACGGCGCGAAGCGTATCTAAAAGTTGTATCGTTTGCGGAGAGGGTGGAGAGGGAATATTGCCCGATTGTGTAGAGGCACCCTGGGCCAGTTCCTGAATCGCTTTGGCGTGAACGCGCGCATGTTGGCGCAGGTCGAGTGTATGCAGGTGAAAGCCAAAGGTGTCTACCTGCCTAATGAGCGGATCGAGATAGAGGCGAGCAAGCTGTTGGGCTTTATTCGTTTGCAGGCTATCGCGCACGAGAAGCAGATCGGCCTTGAAGGCGGTCGCATTGGGGTAAGCGAGGGTGGTGTCACCCTCTTGAACCGCCCGAAGCCTTCGGGCCACATAGCTGAGAAAGAAGCGGTAAACCTCCTCTCGTGAGCGGGCACGCGCCTGTTTCTCCTCCAAAGGATGTTCCCGCTCGTAGCGTGCCAAAGCCTCTGTGAGCGCAGGCGAAACGCCGGTCTGTCTTACAGAAAGACTGAGACGCGCTATCAATCCCTCTATCTGCTGCCGGTAATGATCTAAAATGATCTGGCGTGCCATTTCGAGAGCATCTTGAACGGTTCCCCCATGAACGTAGGGGTTGCCATCTCCGTCGCCTCCAATCCAGCTACCAAATCGCAGCACGGTGGGCAACAGGGAGGGGGTAATGGCGACGCCATAGGCTCGCTGGAACGCCTCGGCCAGGCCCTCATAAAATCGCGGTAGGGCGGTAAAGAGGGAAGTAGGATAGTAATCAAGTCCCATGCGTATCTCGTCTTGAACCGCAGGAGCCCGTCGGCGCACCTCATCCGTCTGCCAAAGCTCGGTGATCGCCGCGGCGATCAGCTCTTCTCGTTCGCGCGCCTCCGCGTCGGTAAGTGGAAGCCAGTCAATTCGTTCGATCTGAATGGCGATTTGGCGGCGTTTATACAGCACCGTGCGGCGTGCCACCTCGGTGGGGTGCGCCGTAAATGTGGGGATCACCTCCACCTTGCTGAGGTGTTCCAGTGCCTCCCTAGCCCCAATGCCCCCTCGTTTCATGCGTAAGAGGGTTCCCTCCATCGAGCCGGGTTGAGGAACGTGATTCGGCGCGACACGGGCGGCACGCAAACGCCTTTTGCGATGGTTGGCCTCCGCCAAATTTGTTAGCTCGAAGTAGATAGAGAACGCTTTGGTGACTTGGTAGGCGCGAGATACCGAGAGGGAGCGGATGCACGCCTCCATGGCGGCGAGCGCGTCTTCCGCGCTTTCACCGGCCTGAAGTCTTTCACGATAGCCGATAGCCGTTTGACGCAGCGCCTCCACCGTATCGTACAGAGAGGGATCGGCCTGCTCCTTCAGCGTCCACCCCAAGAGGCGGCCTAAGCTGCGCACATCACGACGCAGCGGCGCAAACTTTTTTTCGGGGTCGTCGGTTAACAGCTCTTCGAGGCGTGCGTGCTGATCCTCGGCGCTCCAAAGCGGACGGGGCTGTTCTTGAGAAATCTCTTCCATGTCTACTGATCTTACTGCTTTTCGGCCCTTTTTACAAGGGCTGCCACTTCACAGGAACCTATTCTAACTCCACATCAACGGAAAGCGCGTTGCCTAGTTCCCGCAGCCCCGATTCGGTCACCAGATAGTCGTTTTCCAGGCGTACCCCAATTCTCTCCTCCGGGAGATAGAGGCCCGGCTCGATGGTAAAGACGGCGCCGGGCTGCAGCGGTTCGTAGCGCTCTCCCACATCATGCACATCTAGCCCCAGATGATGCCCTGCCCCATGCGGCATGAAAGTATCCAAAGTCTGTTCCTCGCCGCCTGCATTGCGAACTCGTAAGGGATGCGCTTTCAAAAACGCTTTGCAGCGCCTGTTCAGATCGTCTAACGAATCGACTCCGGGTTGGTAGGAGTTCACCAGGTGCTTCAGGGTGGCCGCCACGGCCGTATATATCTCGCGCTGTCGTGCGGAGGGCCTGCCCCCTACAATAAAGGTGCGCGTGAGGTCGGCGGTGTAGGCTCCTACCTGTGCCCCGATGTCCACCACAACGGTTTCGCCGTTTTCCATACGCTTCCGGTTATCGGTATAGTGGAGAATGGTGGCGTTAATGCCGCTGCCGATGATGGGGGCAAAGCCTAAAACCGCTCCATGACGCCGGAAGGTGTGAAGCACTTCGGCCTCGACCTCGTATTCGTAGCGCCCATCTCCTTCATGAATGAGATTACGTGCAGCCCGAAGCGCTTCATCGGTAACGGCGATGGCCTGTTCGATACGCTCTATTTCTGCGGGAGATTTGATCATGCGAAGCTTTGCCAGTCCCGGGCCGAGGTCTCGAAATTGCGCCGTCGGAGCCATTTGGCGAATGCGCTCGATAAGCGCATAATCTGGTGAGAACCGAGCCTCCTCTCCATAAGGCGCAACAACGTAGAGGGTTGCACAGTACGACAGCCACGTGGTCAGCAGCCCCCAAATGCGTCCTGCCTCTAAAGTCGCCTCGATGCCGGTAAGCCGCTGGGTCTCCTCTCCAGGGCCAAGTTTGGGGCCTGTCCACAACTCCCAAGAGGGATTACGGGCGGGCAGAAAGAGGATTTCACGCACCTGTTTGCTTAGGCCTGTATTTCCTACGTGCGGAGGCACGCCCTCCGGCAGCATAACGAGGAAAGCTCCTGGGGTCTGCACCCCGGTGAGGTAGTAGAAGGCACTATTCTGCCGATAGGGCAGAGGCCCGGTAAACTCCCTCTCCGTGGAACCGCGCACCAGCAAGATGCCATCCGGATAGGTTTCGCGCAAGGCCTTGCGCCGGCTACGAAACTCCTCCGTCGAGAATCCATCCAACGGCAACGGGGGCATATAGGCTTCTTGTTGGGCGGCAGGCCCCGACGGCGCATTCGAGACGATCATTTTGGGGCTACTCCTGCCAGGCGGCTTTGCCCGATGCGGTTGGATCGATCCCGCGCAACATCATGCCCTGGCCGCGCGAGAGATGCACCATTTGCGTCGGCTTATCGGTGGGATCGCGCATCTGCACCAAGAGGGTGGTACGTGCCTCGTTGCTGGTATTCAGCCCGGAGCCGTGAATGGTTAGGTAGCTGAAGAAGAGCACATCGCCCGCCTCTGCCGGGCAGGGCACGGCGCTTTCGATAGGGTATTGCTCGAACGGCAGGTGCCAACCTCCCTCCGGATTGTGCTCCAGCATTCCCAGCTTATGGCTGCCAGGCACCACACGAACGCAGCCTTTTTCGATGGGCGCATCGTCGAAATGGAGGATGGCCGCGATCATGGTGTGGCGCTCATGGGGGAAATAAGGGGCGTCCTGGTGCATAGGGAACGGCGCGCCCTTCTCCGGCGGCTTGATAAACATCTTGGTGTGGTGGAGTTGCACGTTAGGCGAGCCGATGATCTCGGCAGCCGCATCGGTTAGGCGCGGATCGGTAATGAGACGGGTGAAGAGGGCATCATAGAACTGCACGTCGTGGCAGTGCAGCACCACCGTCTTCTCTGCACCGGCGACCGCCTGTTTGGCACTGCCCCAAGTGGCATCTATGTTGCGCACTGCATTGAGGCGTTCAGCCAACGCATGGCAGGCTTTACGATAGAGAGCCGCTTCTTCCGGCGTCAGCAACCTTTTTACCAGCAGGTAACCGTTTTCCCGATAAAAATCGAGCTGTTCGGGCGTCAACATGGTTTCAAACCTCCTTCTGGATGGCCTCTTGCTTCGTGTGGGGGCCATGCCCACCTGTATCTTTTGTTACTTCGCGTTTTCTCTAAAAATTTCCTGCTTCGCCCTGGTGGCACACTCACCCCTACATCCAAAGAAACAAGGTTCTTACAAAAACCGGTATTTTAATCATTTTGCTTAACACAACAACTAATGCATATTTAAGATGTGAGCGTTGTAGGATGTTGTAGCGCCTTTGGAATTTGCCGTACAGCTTCACACAATAAATTTTGGAGGAACAGATGCATCTCAAAAGTGTGTGTAGATTGTTTTCCATCCCTGTCGTTTTAGGGTGTTCGATGGCGGTGGCTCATGCGCAGAGCTATGGCTCTTTTACGAATGTGGGAGCCATCCATGGCATTACCCTCAATAAAACTGTGTCCAATGGGGTTGCCTCCTATAGTCTCTCCCTGGCGCCAAACGCCGGCTATGGCAGCACCACCATCACAAACATCTTCGGCTTTTTTGAGCTGTTCGACAATCCCGTCTCTTCCGTGATTCCCTCCAACTACACAACGCCGGGCGGTTGGAGCGAGAAGGACGATATTTCGGGGAACAATACAACCGGCCAGATGTTTGGATACGAGAACAACAGTAAGAGCAACGCAGTGACCTCAAGCAACTCGGTAGGTGGATTTGAGTTTCTCAATACACCCACACCAAGCAGCTTTGGTTTCCATGTAACGGCAGGAAACGGAAAAACCTTCTTTATCAAAGGCTCCCTCACCTCCACTCCGGAGGCCTCGTCGCTGATGGGTCTTGGCGCCCTTCTCTGCAGTGGCGGGCTTTTTGCCATTCGCCGCAAACTTCGTCGAACTGCCTAGGTTTTTATAGTGTCGAGAGGGTCTGTACTCTCTCGACGCTCCTTTCTCTCCGGCCACGCGCTGCCGTCTCTTGTAGGCACAGAGGCCAAGAGGATAATCGCATCTGGTTCAGGTAGAATCCCTGAAAAACAGGAGCACCTGCCATGATGCGAATCTATGTTGGCACCTACAGCGGGCAGATCGGGTTGCTTGAACTCTCGGAGGCAGGAGAGATCACCTCTCTACGCAGCGTTGCCGGCCTTGAAGCGCCGGCCTTCCTCGGTCTACATCCGAACAAACATACTCTCTACGCTCTGAGTGAGACGCGGCCGGGGCGCGTTACCGCTTATACCCTGGAACCGACAACGGGAGAACTACGACTCAAGAACGATCAGGTCCTCTCCGGCACCTATACCTGCCACCTCTCCGTAGACCCGATGGGACGGATGCTATTTGCGGCATCTTACGGCAGTGGACACGTGCACCTGCTGCCCTTAACCCCGGATGGCGCTCTGCTTCCCGAAGCCGCCTGCATTCACCACGAGGGACATGGAGCACGCCCCGATCGGCAGGAGGGGCCGCATGCCCACTGTACGGTTCCTCACCCGCAACAACCCTATCTTTTCGCAGCCGATTTAGGAGTGGATCGGGTTTTTGTCTATCGTATTGACCGCCAGAAAGTGCGGCTTGAGTCTCATGGTCAGGTCGCTTTACCTGACGGAGCGGGGCCGCGCCATATCGCCATCCACCCCAATGGGCGCTTTCTGTATGTGATTAACGAGTTAAACTCCACAGTCACAGGCTTGCTATTTGATCCTGAAAAGGGCTTGCTCACCGCTATCCATACCCAATCCACCATACCCGCGTCGCACAACGGTGAGAACTACCCCTCCGAGGTGGCCCTATCGCCGGACGGGCGCTTTCTCTATGGGGCCAATCGGGGGCACAATAGCCTGTCTGTTTTTCAGATAGAGGAGGCAACCGGCCGACTACTACCGAGAGGACATATATCGGTAGAGGGCGACTGGCCCCGCCACTTTGCCATCTCCCCTGACGGACGATGGCTTGTGGTGGCCAACCAAAAGAGCAACAATGTGGTGTTTTTCCGGCTTGATCAAGAGACGGGCATGCCCCAATCTTTGAACCGACAAGTAGCCCTCCCTGCCCCGAGTTGCATTCTCTTCCTTTCATTGGAGAGCGCAGGGCCGGCTAGGTTAGAGGGGAGTTCGGGTTAGGCGCAAGCCTCCTGCCTTTAGGCGGGGGTATCGGGCGGTGGCCGATCTGGCTCTTTAGGTGGTGGGGGATAGTCGGTGAGATAGACCCTATCGGCTTTAGGGCAAAGCCAAATGCGCAGGCGATTTCCCTGTCGTTCCCAAGTTTCAAGGGGTTCCCAGCTCTCTTTGCCGTCACCCACAAAAATTGGAAAAGATCGCTTTATCTCTTCCGGTAGGCAGGCTTCTAGCTCCACGTCAACCCCTTTCGCCCAGTAGAGGCCGATAGCAAAGAGGCGTACCTCGTCTCGATTGGGGGGCAGGATGTCGAAGCGCCCTCGTGCGTGGAGAGGTCGCCCATGCCAATCGCGCTCCATTTCAACAAGGGGATTGGCGGCCTGCGCTTTATCAATACGAAGGTCTTTCCCGGAAAAGTCCGTTTCGAGAGCAACCGGCGGATAGGCCCATCCATAGGGGCATTCCGTCTTGCCAACCCGCACGGCCCAGGCCGAATCGCCCCAGGAGTAGTGCCAGAATTCATCGCGGCAGTTGGAAAAACCGGCATTCAGCATGGCCTCCACCATCATCATGCGGTTCCGTTTGGCCTCTGGGCCTATCTTGTCAGACCATGTGTAGGCCGCCTCCCATCCTTTGGTGGGCGCAATCATATCCAGGGGGTTCCCGTCGGGGCCAAGCAACCCCACATCCACCGCGCCGCCCGTGCAGTGTCCGGGGGGTGCCTTCTGATCGTAGGGTGCAAAGTACTTATTCGTGGCCCGTCGTAATGCGGAGAGAGGCCAATTGGGGTGCTCTTCCTGCATACGCTTAAAAAAGCTATCCCACCCGCCCTTCTGCATGTCCAGCGTTCGCAGGCAGGTACCGACACGCAGCTTGTAGCCCGGCGGCAAGGAGACCTGGGCGCGATTCAGCATATCGGCTACGGTACGGCGCAAGTAGGGGCAGAGATGAGGCGATAAAACGACATCGGGACAGTGAATGCGAACATCAACCAGTGGCTCCCGCTCCGTCCATGGCTTGTCTAGCTCCAAAATGCGCACCTTATTCAGAGCCGCAATAGGTTCCGGCGCACCAAGTTTTCGACTCTTGCGGCCGGATGTGGAAGAGGACGTCACGCGCTATTCCTCCTCGTCGTCATTTTCCTCGTCCTCGTCATCCTCCTCTTCAAAATCCTCCAACGGCCCGGAACTGTCTGTATAGCGACTGATCTCCTCGCCACGAAAAACGTGGGCAACAAAATCCTCCCTATCAAAGCGAGGGAGGTAGGAGGAGACGATATCGTCGTCTATTTGGGCGAGCAACTCCTCCTCTTCTGCAACGCTGAGGTCTACCTCAAAGATGATGGTAGCGTGGATGGTATCGTTGGCGTAATGGATATCCACCTGGCCAATACGGCGCTCACCATCCCAGATAAGGAAAATCTCGGAGGATTGTGTGCGCACGATGCGCGTTAATTTGAAAGATGTCTCCACCGCTCTATCCTAGACAGCGAGAACCCTCTCTTGCTCCGTTTTTAGGGGAGCGCTCCGAATGCGGTTTTCGCCGAACGGCACATAAAACCGACAGCTCTCTACCGGAGTGCCTAATGCTGTGACCGCATTCCCTATTTCTATGCGTACCCCTGGGTAAGAAGTTCCCGCCACTTGAATGGTCGCATGAACCGATTCCGGCCGGCTGATGCTCAAACTGCGCCGTTCCCCATAGAGCATTCGCTGGTGTTCCTCCAAGGCCTGGAGCTGATTCTGTAGCTTTTGAACCAGCCTCTGCTTCTCCTCCGGCAGCGTGCGCAGTCGCAGCGTGCTAAAAGGTTTTAAGGCACGGCAGATCGACTCGATGTTGGTTTCGCACGCTGCAAGCTCCTCTTCGATCTCCTGGGCGCGCACCTGGTTGTAACGGCCAGAACTCACCATGACTTCGGTGGGCGTGCCTGTAGGAGAGCCTAACTGCTGAACCTGTATGCCGGATTGAGCGCAGATAGAGCCACCTACGATCTGCGAATCGGGTCCACCCAAAATTTTACCTCGAATATCAACCTGGCAGTTGTTCAACGTACCGTCCACATAGAGATCACCGGTCACAACGATTTTACAGCCGATAGCGCTGTGGAGATAGAGGTCACCGTTAACCCGTAGCAAGGAGTTGATGGCACGGCCGCGCAATGCAAGAAAGGTTCCAGAAACGATCCAGGCACCGATCGTGTCGCCGACAACGGCGGCTCCATGGGCAAAACGATGCAACCCGCCGCGCAATGTGTTATGCACGCGCGAAAACGCGCGCACACCTAGTCGGCTGCCCTGCAACTCGGCAACCCCCTCTGTGGTCGCGTAGAAGTGGAAGCCGTCCTCCGAAACACGAACACAGGGACCGGGGCGCAGTTCCGCCGGTTTCCCCGGCTTCGCCTCTATCACGCGGATAGGCCAGATGAGAGTCTTCCCCGGCGTACCGGCACTCGGCGGCACAATGCAGGCAAGCTCTTGGCCGGCCTCAACAAAACGTTCTGGCTCAATGGCGAACCAGTCTACTTGGCCGAAACGATTCTTCGGTAATGGGCGTGTGAGAATCTCCCGCGGAATGCGAAAATGGATGATACCATCCATTCCATCCACGGGCAACACCCCTTGCGCGGCAACAAACGTGATGGGGTCTTGCCCCGGTTGAGCGTTATGGACGGCCTCACGGATGGCGCTTTCGCGTATGCCGTAGGTGACCCCTAGCTCGCGAAATCGCTTCACGATCTCGTCGGCACTTACCGGTTTACCGCCGGTCTCCGGCGGATAGATGGTTACCGTGGCCTCGGTGTAGTTGTCGTTGAAGCGCACCTCGAAACGTCCGTCTCGAATAGCACAGCTTGTGGACATCGTTGTCTCCCCCTTGTTATTTTGAGACTTCTTCACATTATAGGTGCTTGCCCGCAACCCCTTAAGATGAGAGCACGTAGTTATACGGTATCTAAACAACAAAACCGGTAGAGTTACGGGCAAAATTAACAAGGAAGGAGATTACCCTTGCGGATGACAGAGCCATCACAGTTGCGGTTAATTACCGAGCGTTTACTTTTGCGCCCTTTTACCCTAAGCGATGCGCCTGAAGTGCAGCGTTTGGCAGGAGCCTCGGAGATCGCCGATACCACCTCCAATATCCCGCACCCTTATCCCGAAGGCGCTGCAGAGGCGTGGATAGCCGGGCATGCCGCCCAAATCGCGGCCGGCACGGACTACCCCTTCGCCATCATCCGCAGAGCGGATGAAACCCTCGTTGGTGCTATAGGGCTGCACGTGCAGCCCGCTCATCATCGCGCCGAGATGGGCTACTGGATCGGCGTTCCCTACTGGCGTCAAGGCTATGCCACCGAGGCCGTTCGGCGCGTTATCGCCTTCGGGTTCGACACACTTGGTCTTAACCGCATCTACGCTACCTACTTTACGCGCAACCCCGCCTCACGACGGGTCATGGAGAAGGCGGGAATGCGTTATGAGGGCACTCTACGCGAGTGGATACGAAAAGCCGACCGTTATGAGGACTGCGGCATCTGCGCCATTTTGCGAAAGGATTATGGGCAAGAAGTATAATAGGCGAAAACCCTTTGCAGTCGTCTTATGGATACGTTTTGGTGGCTCGATCCGCTGTTAGAGCACGAGATTCGTTACTTCGCCTTTGCCGGTGAACCGCGGCAAACCGCCTGCGCTTGGTATCTTTTCAGCGAAACCCTCCCCAAATATCACGACGCCAATCGTGCCCTCCGGTTGCGCGATGATGGGAGAGGCCCCCAAAAGGTACTACAAGAGGTTGCCGCCGTTTTTAAGGAGCACCGTACATGGCCTATCGTGATAGACATAGACCCTGTGGCCGAGAAACAAGGCTTTCTAGATGCCCTTTTAAGGAAAGGTGCCCTGCAGAATCAAAGCCGGTATCCTCTATATGCCTATAGGGTCTCTCAACCGCCGCCACCAACGTCGCCTCACATTCGCGTGGAAGCCATTCCTTCCCATGACGCCGAGGCTCGGCGCCTTTGGGTAGAGTTGCAAATATGCGACGAACGGACGGAGGAAGAGCGTCAGTTTTGGCGCGCCGTGGCCGAAGCGGAGGCCCATTTTCCCGCATGTCGGCTCTATTTAGCCTATATCGAGGGGACTCCGGTGGGGGCCTGTGATCTTTTCTCGGCCCATGGGTGGGCACGTATAGATAGCGTGATTACACACCCTGAATGGCGTCGGCGTGGGGTGGCATCGGCTCTTGTGACGCGCACCATCGCCGATGCCCTTGCCGAAGGCAACCGGCTTGTCTATCTCTTCACCGAGGCGGGAGGCCCGGCCGAATCGCTCTATCGCCGGCTCGGTTTTGAGCGTTTGCATGCAGGCCCTCTTCATAGGCATCTCCTCCTCGCCTGAATCTGCGCCTTGCAAAAAGAAGGAATCCGCATTGTTCCCGCGCAATTACTCTTGTGTATCCTTTTCTGAACGTTTCTAGCTATTAGGTGCTCGCCTAGAAGTTTTCTGTCGTTGGGAGCGCCTGCACGCTCCCTCAACCCGTTACGTTAGCAGGTGCGGAACAAAACCTGCATAACCCGTCGTGTTGTTGTCTCTGAGCGCCCACCATGCGCTCTCGAAGTTCTTTATTGCGCAAACCGTTCTTCTCAATTAGGAGGAAGGAAAGATGACACGATCGTTGCAACGAACTTACCGTGGCTCTTACGTTCGGCTGCTGTTGGCCCTAACACTCTGTGCAGCGCTGTTGGGCGGGGCCTACCGTGTAACAGCACTCGGCCCCGAGCTGCTACAGCAGCCCCTCAGCCTGCCGTTTCACAAACAGCCTCACCATCCCATACAGCAGATTCTGGTGAAGCTGGCTCCGGGGGTTTCGCCCACCCAGTTCGCGGCGCGCTTTAACCGTTCTACCAAAATCGCCCTGCTCAACGCCCACGCCATTGCAGACGGTCAGACCCCTCTGCGGTTCTGCCACTGCAACAAGGTTTTGGGGTGGACGACTTACCGGTTGCCTTCGCCCTCCGCGCTTAACGCCACGCTGCAACTGCTGCGTAAACAGCCGGGAGTGCTGCGAGCGGAGCCGGACTATCCGGTGGAGCTGTGCAACACCCCGCTACCCGACCCCAACGACTACTACTGGAAACGGGTAGATTTGGAACACCTCATCGTGGTGCTCTCCGGATTGGACACGCCGGATACGGCCCGTCAAGACGACTCGTCCTACTGGACTTACACATGGAACCTCGAAACGGTAAACGCCTTAGCCGCCTGGAATATCTATCCTGGTCATTACGAGACGGCTCAGGAGCGTGCCCAGCTCTATCGAAACAATCCCCTCTCGCCCGCCCTGCCTCGTGTGGCCGTGATTGATAGCGGTATAGATTTCACCCACCCCGACTTCACTTATACCGGCAACCCCAGTGGGGGCGTGACAGATGCCGACATCACAAACGGAGGGCAAATTGACGAGGCACTTGCCCATACCTTCATTGATGGTGATCAGGGTGGAGGCGTCACCAACGCTTTTGACGACGTGGGGCACGGCACAAGCCTTGCCGGCATCATTGCGGCGGCTCCGAATAACGGCATCGGCATCCCCGGTCTGGCTTTTCCCGCCGTCATCGTGCCCATCAAGATCATAGATGCCAACGGAGACGGCTCCGATTCAGACCTCATTGATGCCATCCAGTATGCGGCCGACCAGCACTGCATCGCCATCAATCTCAGCCTCACGCTCGATACCACAGACTTTCCGCAGGCGCTGCAGGATGCCATTAACTACGCATGGAACCATGGCTGCCTCTGTGTGGCCGCTGCCGGTAACGACGGCGATCCAAGCCATCCCATCCTCGCTCGAACGCGCCGCTACCCGGCCTGCTGCGACCGTGTGTTGGCCGTGGCCGCCACCGCCTACGGCGACCCCATCGGGCCGGATGGGTTGCCAAACACCGTTCTCGACGAGCATCTGGCCTCCTATAGCAATGACGGGTATGAACTCGGTTGTGCTGCGCCAGGGGGCGATATCACCGAGTTCTACAACAACAGCCCCAACGGAGCCGACTTGGGATTGAACCCCATTCAAGAGTATGTGCTGGTTTGGTCGCTGGCTCCAACCTACCAGGTGCTTCTCTCCAACCCCGACCCCAACAATCCCGATGGACTGTATGCTGCCTTAGGGCTGTACGGCCTTAACTACGGCTATCTACCGGGCACATCGCTGGCCTGTCCTCATGTTGCAGCCCTGGCCGCCCTCCTTGCTGCACGGTTGGGCATTACCCCCTTTACGCCGAACGCCCCGCAGATTCTTGTAAACACCATCGAAAGGGGCTGCCATCAACTCAACAATCGGCGGGACGGAGGATACGACCCCACCTACGGCTATGGGCGCATAGATGCCGCAGCGACGCTCGCACTTCAAAATGCACGGGGCACGAATGTGGGCGGCATTATGGGACAGGTTACCGTGGACGGCACGCCTTTGGGGAACATCCCCGTTATCGCCCGAACGGCCGGCTCAAAACGGGTGTTCTATACGACGACGGCACCGGATGGCATGTATCACCTCATCAACCTGCCGCAGGGCAACTACACCGTCACCACCATCGCGTTCCGCCACGGGCGCACCGTGCGGGCCAAAGTGGTTGCCGGATGCGATCAACTCGGCGTTGATCTCGACATTAACATTCCGTTTGCCTTCTGAGCCGATAAGGACAGACGGGGGCTGTGGTTGCCACAGCCCCCATTTTGCTCGCCTACCTCTGCAAACGCGCCTCTAGCCGTAGTGGCTCTGACCGGTTGGGTCTAGCTCTGCCTTACCGCGGAAGAGGCGGTAGATAGTCGCAAAATAGAGAATGGCCAGAAGGAAAGCGGGTATCCACCAGAACAGGGCAATGCGCAATGTGCTTTCGCCGTTGGCGGCATTGTAAATGGTGAGATCGTAGGCGGGGCTAATGGTGGAGTGAAGAACGGTGGGATAAAGCCCTGCCGCTGTGGCCCCCAGCAGGCCGACGATAACGGCGCAGGAGGCAAGAAATGCCGACAGCTCGCTTCCACGACGCAACTGGAGGGGGATGCCAACGACGCCCAGCAGAATCGTGATGGCAAATATCCATGTCCACGGCCGAGCCACGAGATGCACGTAGAGATCGGGTCGAACCGCATTGGTTGCGTAGGTCGTAACAACGCCGAGCACGACCTGAATGCCCCAAAGATAGGGCGCTATAGCACGACATCGCTGTTGTACCGGCCCGGCAGTTTTCCAGTAGAGGTAAAGAGCACCGTGCAGCGCCAACGTACAGAGCGCGAAAAGGCCTACCAAAACCGTGTACCAGTCGAGCACACCAGGATGCGCGCTAACGCGGAAATCGGTGAAAAGGGGGCCCTCAAAGAAACCTGTTTGGTTAAGAGGGACTCCGCGAATAATACAACCAAGCGCTGCTCCTAGCACAACGGCCATGAGCGCCGAGGAGAAGAAGAGCAGGCCATCCCAAAAGCTGCGCCACAGGAAGTTTTTTTCATGCGAGCGCATCTCAATGGAAAGCCCTCTGAGGATGAGCAACCAGAGCGCCATCATAAGCGGAAGGTAGAATCCGCTGAAGCCCGCTGCATAGACGCGAGAGAAGGCACATACGAGCACGCCTCCTGCCGCGAGCAACCACACCTCATTGCCATCCCAAACCGGCCCGATGGCCGCGATGATCGTTCGGCGTTCCTCATCGCTGCGGGCAACCCAAACGTGCAAGATGCCCGCGCCGAAATCGAACCCATCGAGCACTACGTAGACGATCAGCATCATGCAAAGCAGCGCGAACCAGAGCGTGGCCATAAGAACCTCCTTTTCTTAAACGGTAACGGCAGCCCCCGGCTCCGAGACAACGGCCTCACCGGAGGCGGTCAACGGGCTGGGTCCGTGGGCCAGCTCGCGGCAAAAGAGGTAGAGGAACACAATGCCGATAACGAGATACAGCCCCATAAAGCCCAGCGTTGAGAACGCCACATCCCCGCCGCTGAGCAGAGGCGATGTGGCATGCGCCGTGCGCTGCAGCCCGTAGACCACCCACGGCTGCCGACCCATCTCGGCTGCAACCCACCCCATCGTCGTAGCGATGTAGGGGAAGGGAAAGCTGCACAGCAGCACCCACAGCAAGGGGCGAAAGGTATCGAGGCGCCCTTTCCATAGCAGAAGGGCAGAAAGACCCATGATCACAATGAAAATCGTGCCTAAACCCACCATGATATGGTAGGCATAGTAGGCCATAATCGCGTTATCCGGCCTCTGGTCGGGTGGAAACGAGTCTAGCCCTCGCACCTCGGCGCGCGTAGAGCCGTAGGCGAGAAAACTCAGCACATCCGGTACCGTAATGGGATTTTCGATTTGGCCGGTGCGCTCGTTAGGCTGACCGATGATCACAAGGGGGGCATGGGCGCTCGTTTTGAAAGCTCCCTCCATCGCAGCTAAAGCAGGCGGCTGATAGCGTGCCAGCATTTTGCCTTGGGCATCGCCCGTGGGGAACACCTGAAGCAGCGAAGAGACTAGACCTGCGATCACGCCCATTTTAAGAAAAATCTTGCCGTACTCCTGATGCCTGCCCAGCAGAAGGTAAAGAGCGCCCACTGCCGCCACGGCAAACGAGGCGGTCACCACGGAGGCACACATGTTATGAAGATACTCGTAGATGGCCCAGGGGTTGAGCACGAAAGCCCAAAAGTTCACCAGCATAAGGCGTCCATCGGGGCCGATGCCATAGCCAACCGGATGCTGCATAAAAGCGTTCGTGGCAATGATGAAATATCCGGAAAGCCAAGAGCCGAAGAACACCATGAAGGCGGCCAGGAGGTTCACTTTGTTTCCGAACCGGCGCTCTCCGAAGAGGAAAAGCCCAAGAAAGGCCGATTCGGCAAAGAAGGCGAACATACCCTCCATGGCGAGGGTATTGCCCACAACACCTCCGGCAAAGCTGGAGAAGCGCGCCCAGTTTGTGCCAAATTGAAACTCCATAGGAATGCCGGTAACCACCCCTATGGCGAAATTGATGCCGAACAGGCGCCCCCAGAAGCGGGCCGCATCGTTATAGAGCGTGTTTTTCGTTTTGAGGGCTATCAGCTTGAAGAGCAGGATCAACAAGGCAAGCCCCATGGTAAGCTGTGGGAAGAGATAGTGGTATGTTACCGTAAACCCAAATTGAAAGCGGTTCCATGCTAAGGCGTTCATCTTTTCCTCCTTATTGTCGAAGTGTGGCTATTCTTCACGAGGAACCACCAGCACCGAACAGGGCGCGTGATGCACCACGGCGCGAGAGGTGCTGCCCAGAAAGAGCGACCGCACCGGGTCAAGCCCTCGACTGCCCATAATAATGAGGTCTTTATCGTTTTCAGCCGCAAACTCCACGATCTCCTGGGCCGGGTTTCCTTCGCGGAGACGCAAGTGGATCAGCACCTCTTTGTTGCCTCGTAGCCGCTCCAGCTCCTCTTCAAGCGTCTTCTGCAACTGGCCGGTATCTATGGTCACCTCCGTCTTGCGAGCAAGCCAATGTTTTCGCGTGTCCTTCACATAGAGCACCGAGAGAGGCACATCGAGCCGATCGGCAAGCTCGAAGGCCGTCTCCGTCGCCTTCACGGAGTTTGCAGACCCATCGGTGGCCAAAAGCAGCGAGCGAAACTCTACTCGTTGCATGCGCACTACAAGCACCGGAAAATCGTGCTGCTGCAGAACCCCGCCGGCCACGCTGCCGAGTAGAAGCTGCTGCCAACCGCTGAGGCCTCGACTGCCAACCACGATGAGGTCTACACGGTGCTTCCGGGCCGCGTGCAGTATCTTTTCGACGGGCGCCCCGATCTCTTGCACAATTTGGCAGGCCACTCCGTACTTCTCAAACACCGGCAGCGCCACGTCCTCTACCACCTTTAGGTCTTCCCGTGCCAGGCGCGCCACCGTTTCCGCATCCAGCGCCACCTCGCCTTGGTCGAAAAGGCCATCCGGTATCAACGTATAGGGATAGGGAAAAACGTTAAGTAGGATGACACGGGCGCCGAAAAGCTTTGCCAAGCGAGCCGCACTCTCCGCCGCATGAAGCGCATTTTCAGAGCCATCGTATCCAACGAGAATCGTCTGAAACATAGTCGCCCTCCCTCCAGTGATAATAGGATATTACCCTACTTTTATCCGTTTTCAGGTATAGTTCTCTTATCCCACTCCATTTAAAAGTGAGGAGGTCACGATTAGTGAAGCGACAGAGCAAGTCTCTTGATCCAGAAGAGCTTAGGCTGCTCGACGCCTACTGGCGGGCGGCGAACTATCTGTCGGTAGGGCAGATATATCTGCTGGACAACCCGCTTTTACGAGAGCCACTAACCCCCGAGCACATCAAGCCGCGTCTGCTAGGGCATTGGGGAACCTCACCCGGCCTCAACTTTATCTATGCCCACATGAATCGTCTTATCCGGCTTTACGATCTTAACGCCATCTTCATAACCGGGCCGGGGCACGGTGGTCCGGCTCTCATCGCCAACGCCTATCTGGAAGGCACCTATTCCGAGATATACCCAAATGTGTCGCAAGATGAAGAGGGCCTAAAGAGGCTGTTTAAACAGTTCTCCTTTCCCGGAGGCGTTCCCAGCCATGTAGCTCCAGAGACGCCCGGCTCCATTCATGAAGGGGGTGAACTCGGCTATTCGCTGCTTCATGCCTATGGGGCCGCCTTCGATAACCCCGATCTTTTGGTATGTTGCGTCGTAGGAGATGGCGAGGCGGAAACGGGGCCTTGCGCCACAAGCTGGCACTCTAACAAGTTCCTGAATCCGGCGCGTGATGGGGCTGTGCTGCCCATCCTGCATCTGAACGGATATAAAATCTCCGGCCCTACCGTGCTCGGACGTATGGGGTCGGAAGAGCTGATAAAGTTATTCGAAGGTTACGGCTACCGCCCCTATGTGGTGGAGGGGCACGACCCTCAACTCGTCCATCCCCAAATGGCCTCCACTTTGGAAACTGTGATACGCTCGATACGAGCGATTCAGGCGGATGCACGTTCCCACGGTTTTTCTAAGCGCCCTCGGTGGCCAATGATCATCCTGCGCACCCCGAAAGGATGGACGGGCCCTAAAGTCGTAGATGGCCAGCAGGTCGAAGGAACCTTTCGCTCGCATCAAGTTCCGCTTGCCGAACTCCACCGAAAGCCCGAACACCTCCGGATGTTGGAGCAGTGGTTGCGTAGCTACAAACCGGAGGAGCTGTTTGACAAAAACGGAAAGCTCTTTCCTGAAATCGCGGCATTAGCCCCACAAGGCGAGCGCCGTATGAGCGCAAACCCACATGCCAATGGTGGGGCGCTGCTGCGCGATCTGCGTATGCCCGACTTTCGGGACTACGCCGTTGATGTGGAGAAACCGGGCACCCAACAGGCCGAATCCACGCGCATTCTCGGCTGTTTTCTGCGCGATGTGATGAAGAAAAACCTGGAGAGCCGCAACTTCCGCATCATGTGCCCAGATGAAACGGCATCGAATCGGCTTCAGGCTGTGTTTGAAGTTACCGACAGAATGACCACCGAGCCTATTTTGCCCACCGACGACCACCTCTCGCCGGAAGGAAGGGTGATGGAGGTTTTGAGCGAGCACATGTGCCAAGGCTGGCTGGAAGGCTATCTTTTAACAGGCCGCCATGGTCTTTTTGCCAGCTATGAGGCCTTTATTCACATTGTGGATTCGATGTTCAATCAGCATGCCAAATGGCTAAAAGTTACCCGAGAGCTACCCTGGCGTCGGCCTATCGCCAGCCTAAACTATCTTCTTACCTCTCATGTGTGGCGCCAAGACCACAACGGTTTCACCCATCAAGACCCCGGCTTTATAGATGTTGTGGTTAACAAAAAGGCCGAGATCGTCCGCGTTTACCTGCCGCCGGATGCCAACACCCTGCTTTGTGTGATGGACCACTGCTTGCGTAGCCGAAACTATGTTAACGTGGTCATCGCAGGCAAGCATCCAGAGCTACAGTGGCTTAGTATGAGCGAAGCTATCAAGCATTGCGCGGCGGGAGTGAGCATATGGGAGTGGGCCAGTAACGATCAGGGCGGTCAACCCGATGTGGTTATGGCCTGCGCCGGCGACGTACCTACTTTGGAGACTCTTGCCGCCGTGGATTGGTTGCGCAAGCATATCCCCGACATCAAAATTCGTGTCGTCAATGTTGTTGACCTCATGACTCTGCAGCCGCCGAGTCTGCATCCGCATGGGCTGCCCGACAAGGAGTACGACAGTATTTTCACCACCGATTGCCCCATCATCTTCGCTTTTCACGGCTATCCTTGGCTGATCCATCGTTTGACCTACCGTCGCACGAACCAACGCCTTCATGTGAGGGGGTATAAAGAGGAAGGCACCATAACGACGCCTTTCGATATGTGTGTGCTCAACGAGCTAGATCGCTTCCATCTGGCTATAGATGTGCTCGACAGGGTTCCGCGCCTGCAGGCGCACGCCCATCTGCGCCAGATGTTGCGCGATAAACTGCTGGAGCACAAGGCCTATATTTGCGAGTACGGCGACGACCTACCCGAGGTGAAGAATTGGAGTTGGACGAATTAACCTCCATGGGTAAACGAAGGTGAACATTCTTGTACTTAATGAGGGTTCCAGCAGCCATAAGGGCGCCTTATATGTCGTTACCGACGTTCAGGAGACGCCTCCTGCTCCGTTGTGGGAAGGGCGTGTCGTGTGGCAACACCCTGATCGCATGCAGGGCCAGGCGAGCCTGGAGGTGAAGAGCGCAACGCAGTCCCACCATCGGCAGATCGAAGCCTCCTCGCCCGCCCATGCGATCGGGCTTATGTTGGCTACCATCGAAGAGCTTTCGGTGCTGCCCCAAAATGAAGTTGTGGAGATCGTGGGGCATCGGGTGGTTCATGGAGGGGGAAAGTATCAGGAGCCTACGCCTATTTCAGAGGAGGTTAAGCGCGATATAGAGGCCTTCGCGGAGTTGGCTCCCCTGCACAATCGCATCGCCTTGGAGGGCATTCGTGCGGTGGAAAAACGGTTCGGCACCGTGCCTCAACTGGCCGTTTTCGACACGGCTTTCCACAGCACCCTGCCCGAAGAGGGTGCTCTCTATGCCGGTCCCTACGAATGGAGAGAGCAGGGTTTTCGGCGCTATGGGTTTCACGGCATTAGCCATCAGTATGTGGCTGCTCGGGCAGCAAGGTTGCTTCAGCGCGACCTCCACTCGCTGCGCCTCGTCTCCTGCCATTTAGGCAACGGCTGCTCTGTGGCCGCCATCCAAAACGGCAAAAGTGTGGCCACAACGATGGGGTTTACCCCTTTAGAGGGGCTGATGATGGGCACCCGATCCGGCTCTGTAGACCCGGGCTTGCTTCTCCATCTCCTAAAAAAAGGCCACTATACCCTTACACAGTTGGAGGAGGTTTTGGAGCGGCATTCGGGGCTGTTAGGCATCTCCGGCATTTCTCATAGTATGCAGCAGATAGAGGAGGCCATGCATGCGGGAAACTCGCGTGCACAGCTAGCATTCCGCATGTTTGTGCATCGGCTCTGTTGGCATATCGGGGCTATGGCCGCATGTTTAGGCGGAGTGGACGCCCTGATCTTTACCGGTGGCATAGGCGAAAACTCCGCACTTGTGCGTGAGGCCGCATGCCGACAACTTGCCTTTTTAGGCATCGCGATTGAGGACGATAAAAACAAGGCGCTCTCTGAGGATGGAGACATCACCACCCCCGCCTCTCCAACGCGCGTGTTGGTTATTCGCACCCAAGAAGAGTGGGCCATTGCCCAAGCCTGTTGGCAGTTTCAGCAGCAGGCACGCTAGCTGTACGGCAGCTCTACTTTGCGAGCGTTGTTTCGCTGGATGCGCGAATACGATCAAGTTGTAGGTTTACTTCTCGCATTCGGGTAACAACGTCCCAGCGCGGGCGGTCTGCCACATCCACAAGGCCGAAGGCGTAGTTTTCTCCATAGACTCGCTCTGGGCCGTGCCCCGGCCCGCGGCCGGTGATGGGTTCATCGCGGTACTCAAACCACATCAGGCCAACGCAGTAGGGGTTTGCGGCAGCATCTTTCGCCCATTTTGCATAGAGGTCGGCCTCTTGGCTTTCATCGGTGGTGGAGACGAAGTAGCGGCCGAAGCCGCGCTGCCCATTGTAGTAGGGTGGGAAGGAGAACTCACCGCAGAGCACGGGCTTTTTAGTAGCGTTGAATAGCCCTTCAAGCCAGCTGTCCGCGAAGGTAGTGGCGTAGCGGTCGTAGCCTATGACATCGCAGTAAGGGGCAATCAGCCCCCAATCGCTCGCGTTCTGCCACCAGCCGGGCACGATCCAGAAGCCGAAGTAGAGGTGATGGGGGTCTATCTGCTTTACCGTTTGGTAGAGAAATGCGTAGTAGCTTTTGGCGAAGAACTGCCGAAGCGCTTCGAGGTCGTCCATGGGCGGTGTCGGTTGAGCGCTATAGAGGGCAGCACGGCTAGGTGGACTTACCTTCCAAGCGGCGGCTATGGCTGCGACGTCATTATGATAACGGGTTTTCAAGGCCTCATCCACCAAGGCCCGTTTGGCCGGAACCGTTGCAGGCTTCTGAAGTAGCTCCTTTATCTCTTGGATGGTGATGATTTCGTCGAACTCGTTTTTGATAGACCATCCGAGAATATAGGGGTCGTTTTTGTGTGGAGCGATCTGCTGTTGCAGCGACCGGCGAATTTGGGCCTGCACTTTAGGGTCGAAGATGTCGGGGTGGCGGCCTATATAGTCTGCGGAGTACCAGAGGACCGGGAGAGAGGGAACGTTGGGCAACATCTCCGACCATTTTCCTGCTCCGCAAAATCCCCAATGTTGCAGGCGCTGTATGGCCTCTGTGCGAGCGCGTTGATCCCAGATGTTGCCGAATTTCCGGATAAGGTTGGCGGTATCGAAAGAGAAGTATTCGGTTTTGTCGCTTCTATCCCATGGCGAGGTTCCCCAAGCGGCCACATAGGTGCCGGTTTTGGGCGGCAGCCAGGCAAAGAGGCCTTCACGGCCCGTTATCGGGGTGCCGTTCACCAAGGTTGGCACCGTGCAGACGCCGGTGTAGAAACACGGATTGCCCTGTGGGGTAATGAGCCACCACTTCCCGTTATGTTGCATGACCCGATAGAAACCGGTGGCCTCGGCGTGCCAGCCCAAGTCGGTTTCGCCACCGAAGGGGTCGCGGTGCTGAGGCAAGAGCCATTCAGAGCGCATAAGGTCTTGCTCTTTTTGCAGGGCAGCCTGGAGGTCGGCGTCGGTATGGACTTTGCCGGGCCAATCGGTGGGAAGATACTGACCGAATCGATCTACGATGGGGCCATTGCTAGTCGTAGGGTTCTGTTGCGCACCAACCGAAAGGGCAGAGCAGACCGTAGTTATCAACACGAGGGCCTTCCAACAGTTGGCGTAGAACATTCTCACTCTCCTTCAATGGAGGTTTCACGTGGGAAGATTGTACCTGACATTGAGAAGGAGCTTATCCTTTCGTTACTTTTCATGTTCTTTTCTGAGTTGGGAGGAGAGGTTATCATAGGCCAGTGAAAGTCAGCATCTCGGCCTCCTCCTTTTAGGCTGAGACCACGAGTCTTACGGCTCTAGAGGCAGTTCGCGGAGCAAGTCTATCCTGTTCGCCCCCTATCCCATCCTTTCCGTCTTGCAGACAGCAATGCAGCGGCCAGAGAGATAGGCGATTAAGGAAATGAGATAGGCCGCTGCGGCGGTCATCCCCTCTCTCCATCGAGGAGAGGGGCTGTAAGGGGTACCCTTGAGGGAAAAGTGCTGAGGGGGAGGTCGTCGGCCTTGAGGGGCGGGGGGGTGGGGGCTTGAACATTAGCGTTAATAGGGTATATTAAGACCTAATTATCCGAAATAGAGGAAACCGACATGCGTTCCCTATGGCTTCGGTTTTGGTTAGGGCGAGCCGTGGTGTTATTACCGGCCTACTGGGCCGGGATGCTCGTAGGCGTCTCCTTTTTGGCAACGCTCGCCAAGTTTCAGGCTCCGTCCCTTACCCTGCCGGTCGCCTTAGATGTGGGGCGAGTAACCTTTCACCTTTTCAACCGAGTGGAGTGGGGGTGCGCCCTGGTGCTATTGGGGCTTGTGCTGCTCACGAGAAAGAGGCTTCGCTTTCGTCTCCCTCTGGTGCTCCTATTGCTTGGTCTACTGGTGCTGCAGACGTTTTGGCTTTTGCCGGGGATGGATGCCCGAATCGATCTCCTTTTTCGTGGTCAGCCTTTGCCGGCACAAGGGCTAGACCTGCATCAAATCTACTTCTATAGCGACATCTTGAAGGAGATTTTGCTTTTTTGGCTGGGCTGCAGTTAGCGGGAGGCCTATTCTTGAAAACTGCTGAGGGATAGTATGCAACTTGACATACGCTCAAAGGGGTGTTATAATAAATGAAAACAGACCTCTGCACCTAGGTGTTCTTCTTTGCTAGTTGTAAGAGGTAACAAGTCGTTCCATAGAGTTCGCAGTTGGTTGTTTTGCCTCGCACCGTAGCGGCCTACCGAGGACGGATACCTTCACACAGATGTCGTGCGTTCCATGCCTCTCCCCATACCGGAGGAGATGAGGCTTTTAGGTTCCTGAACCATAAGGAACCTTTCGCGCAAACCGGTCA
>NZ_DATGLN010000071.1:0-40539 GCF_035294165.1 Chthonomonas sp. | reverse complement strand
CATAGCAGCAGCGCCCTAGATGCTCGGCAAAATGCCCATATAGACGCGGAGATATGGTGCCGATTGGGGAATCGGGCTTGATCGTGATACGCACCTCTTCCATTGTTAAATCCTCACCATCCGTTATAGTGTGTTAGCTCTGATAGCGGTTTGCGCGCACGCGGAGCCGTCTCTCGTTTCTGTAAGTCTTCCGGCAAATCCTCTAGGCGCCCGGGGTATCCAACAGCGATAACCACCACAACGCGGTAGGGTTCTGGCACGTTCATGGCAGCCCTCATGGCAACCTCATCCCAGCCGGCCATCGGATGCACGACCAGTCCCTCGGCCGTTCCCTGCAGCAACAGATTCTCTGCCGCCAACCCACAGTCAAAAAGGTAAAGCGGCTGCCCGTTAATGTCCCCATCATCTTGGGGATTGGCACAGATCAACAGCAGCAGGGGAGCACGGTTTGCCCATCGCTGATTGCCGGGGTGGAGCGCCTCACGAGCGCGTGCCAGCGCCTCCGGCGCATCAATCACCACAAAGCGCCATGGCTGCGAGTTGCCAGATGAGGGCGCCCAACGTGCTGCCTCTAGCAGTCTCTGCGTCACCTCACGGGGAACTGGCCGATTGGGGTCTATGGCGCGGGGGCTGCGGCGTTGTGCCAATAACGGGTGTATCTCTAACGGCATCCACGACTCCTGACGAAATAAGACGACACGCACAAGTTCCGAAAATAGTATACACCCTCTCCGTGTTTCTTGCGTAAAAAAGCAGGAATCCGAACGGCTCGTTAAGAAGTATGCTGGTATCAGGATCGAGGCAGGGAATGAGGACTAAACACGCAGCCATTCGGTCAGCAGTTCAGAACTCGGAGCTTGAGGCAAAAACGCAACTTCTTCAGCGGATCAAAGCCTGGAAGACCGAAGCCCAGCGCGCACGTTTGCGTTGGCTAGGCTATTTTGGCGCCCTCTTTTTACCTCTACCGCTCTCTGCCATCCTTCTAGAGCAATTGGGTGCCGTGCAGGGCATCTCCCTTACGGTCGTCCCGCTCGTTCTACAGGTGCTCGCCATTGGGCTGCTGCTTGGCCTCGAACTGCTAGCCTATAAAAACCGCCGTTTCACCCAGCGAGAGCTTACCCAACAACTCGCCCACCTCAGCGATGCCACGTTACTTCCCACTCTCATCCATTCTCTCGATTCCACCCACCCTAAGCTCAACCGCCTGCTCATACAAACCTTAAAGCGCTTTTTTGCAGATACCTCGCAAGAGCTTAGCGGGCTGGCTTCGGCTGACTGGGAGCAGTTGTGCAGCTATCTCTTGTCGTTGCTTGCTGAAGGCGAGTTCGAGATGGTGCACCTGATTCTTCAAAGGCTCCCCGTCCCCGCCAGCCCTCGTGTGGCAAGCGCCTTAGCCGACTTCGTCGCCTCCGACGCGCTTTGGCCGTTGGACATTCTATGGGAAGAGGCAAAAGAGTGCTTGCATCGTCTGCTTATCTCATTCGATTTTCGCTTCGGTCTGCCGATATCGGAGGCCGTAGACCAGTGGATTCAACAGCTTCCATCGCCCTATTTCGATAATATGCTCTTCGCCCCAACCTACTCCGTCTACTCCCTACAGGCCGATGCCGTGATCGAGCCGCGCCATATGGGCCTTGCCTACTTAGCTATCGGCAAACTGCTGCCGCAGCTCTCTCCGGCAAGGTTTCAGCAGCTTTCTAAGCAAGATCGGGCAACACTTTACTGGAATCTGCTGGGAGAGCCGGTAACCTCTCAAGAAGCCTCGCTGCATCTCGCACGCCTCGGACCGCAGTATGCGCACGCCGTGCTGGATAAGATAGCTCAGGTCGGGGATACAGACGCTCTACCCTATTTGAAGCGTTTCGTACAGCACGGGATACTACAAGAATGGGTTCCCCATGAGATACGGTCAGAAGCTCATCGCGTTCTCTTACACGTTGAAGAGTGTGCGAAGCAGGAAGAGGTGGAACGCTCCCTTCTAAGGGCAAGCGCGGCGCCATCTCCTCCCACTGAGGAGATGCTGAGACCTGCGCATGAGCCGGCTCGGCGTCCTCTCGATGAAGCCCTGTTGCTGCGCAGGGTTGGTTTTGACGCCGAAACCAGCGAGCAAAACCGCACCGAGGAAAAACTCTAGGCGGGTTTCGGCACTACGGCGGCGGGTTAGGCAATGGGTTGCGCACAAGGTGATCGGGGTACTCATCTACTCGGGCGCGTCCCCACCGCATCCATTTTACGTGACCGTCGAAATAGATGTAGTTGGAGCCTCCATTATGGCGGTCATACTTAATCCAGCCTTGGTCGCCGTATTTTCCACTACCCCATCGCACCAACGCGGCCTCTCCAACCCACGTATCGTAGTCGTCTTGAGGCACATAGCCGTAGTCGGGATTGTCCGGGGCATCAAGCGCCGTGGAGTTACGTTCTGAGAACATAATGATGTTTGGGTTGGGCAGGGCATCTATCACGGCCTCCGTGGCGAAGCCGGGGAGAACGCCCTCCATTGCATACCGGCAAGATTTATGCGTGAAGATGGAGTTCAGTAGGTAACTCCACATACACAGATGATGAAGCTCCGCTTGGCACTGCTCCCCGTTTGGTGCGGCCTGGCATTCGGTACCTAAAACGGTGATGCCGCCGTTATACGCCTGCAGGTTCGTCGCCAAAATTTGAGACCGTGGCTCCGGATCGGAGGGGCAAAACCCGATAAGCCGTCCCTTCATATAGGGTTGAAAGAAGATCATCCAAGGTTTTTCGGCGTTACTGTTTCCCTGCCCGCCTCCGATACATCCGTCCACCGTCGGCGGCAGATTAGGCACCTGTGTGCCGTCATCTAGCACCCACTCCTCATGGTGATGAAAAAGGGCGCCATCCCAATCGTCCATATACATATGCGCCGCCATAGCGATCTGCTTCTCGTTGGAAAGGCAGGCCGTTTGGCGGGCGCTCTCACGCGCCTTAGCAAACACGGGAAACAGAATGGCCGCCAAAATAGCGATTATTGCTATTACGATAAGCAACTCGATTAGCGTGAAGCCTTCTCTCTTCAACAGCGTTACTCCTTTTGCCCATAGGGAAGAGATTTGAGAGAAATTATACCGAACATCGGTATTTTAGTTACCCGCCCATCATGAAATTCGGTTCTAGAGGCAGTTTGAAGATCAGGTCGGCTTCGTTCGCCCCCAACTCGGAAGGTGCCCCTCTCCCCATTGGGGATGGGGTTGGGGTGAGGGGCTACAGAGGCTGTTAGTCTCGCGGTTCTAGAGCCAATTCCTAAAGCAAGTCGACTTTGTTGGCCCCCCTATCCCTTCCTTTCCCCCGATTCGGCCTGTAGACCCACCTATTCGAGGCCATCCTCGGCCATCTCGATTGCGGCTACCAGCGCTTTCGCCTTGTTTACGCTCTCCTGGTACTCCAACGCGGGCACCGAATCGGCCACCAGTCCCCCGCCCGACTGAATATAGGCCACCTGTCCATCGGTCAACATGGTGCGGATCGTAATGGCCATATCCATATCGCCGCTGTAGCTAAAGTAGCCCAAAGCACCGGCGTAGAATCCTCGCCGTGTCCACTCCTGCTCATCTATAATCTCCATCGCACGTACTTTGGGGGCACCAGAGACCGTTCCGGCCGGGAAACAGGCACGTAGTACATCGTACACGCTTTTGTCGGGAGCCAGCTTGCCCACCACATTGCTCACAATATGCATCACATGCGAGTAGCGCTCGATCACCATCAACTCGTCCACCCGCACACTTCCGAAAACGCAGACTCGTCCGATATCGTTGCGCCCCAGATCGACCAGCATAATATGCTCCGCGCGCTCTTTCTCATCCGCCAGCAACTCCGCCTCCAATCGCGCATCCTCTTCGGGAGTTTTGCCACGGGGACGGGTGCCCGCAATCGGGCGCACACACACGGTGTCGCCATGCACATTCACCAAAATCTCCGGCGAGGCCCCGATCAGTTTGCGTTTGCCGAGGTCGAAATAGCACATATAGGGTGAGGGGTTAATGGAGCGAAGCGCCCGGTAGAGATCGAACGGTCGGGCAGAGAAAGGAACCTTAAACCGTTGCGAAAGCACGATCTGAAACGCATCGCCGGCCAGGATATACTGCCGACATCGTTCCACGGCTGCCTCGAACTCCTCCCGCGGGGTACAAGGTTCAACCACCACCTTTTGATGGGAGGCACGTGGTGGCGGAGGCGTATAAGGCGCCTGCAGACGTGTCACCAGAGAATCGATCTTGGCCATAGCCGCGTCATAGGCTGTATCGGGGTCGTCGTCCACGTGAGCGTTGCACAGCACGAGGATACGATGCCGCACGTGGTCAAAGATCACCAGGGTATCGGTGAATAGGAAGCAGGCATCGTCCACCTGAAGCTCATCGGGGTTCGTATCGGGCAGCTTCTCAAAGAAGCGAACGAGGTCGTAGCTAAAAAAACCGACGGCGCCCCCGCAGAATCGCGGGAGGTCGGACGTAGGAACAAACCGATAGCGCCCCATCAGGTCTTGAAGAACATGGAGTGGGTCTTGACCTTCCTCAAGCGCGAACCGGCGCTCGTGACCTTCTTCAAGCAGTATCACCTGCCGGTTCTTGGTGCGCAGCACAAGGCCGGGGTTCACCCCTAGGTAGGAGTAGCGAGCCAAGCGCTCCCCCCCCTCAACGCTCTCCAACAAAAAAGCACGCGGGTTTTCCCCCTCCTCTCCTAGTTCGGCAACAAGACGTTCAAAAGCAGAGACGGGCGTGAGTCTATCGGCGAGTATCTCCCGATAGACGGGTATCAGATTTCCTTTCTGCGCCAACGTGCGAAACGTCTCACGGTCGGGACGAACATGGGTAGGCATGGGCAGGGTCTATTTCCTTCTTATCTTCCTTACGCAATGAGAGCATGAGAATATTGTACTCTTTTTTTACGGGCATCCCAAAAGGGGATCACGGAGGCACCCCCTATGGGCTACTCTAAAACAAGGATGGCCCGGGGAGAGCCAAGAACAATATGGAGAAAATTGTGACCTAAGCTTGCGCTAACTGTCCTCACAGAGCAGGATTTCTATTCTTTTCTGTCGAAACTCTATTTGCGTATTTGAGCAGAGTGTGATATAATGAAAGTGTAGGCGAATGGCTATGCTTCGCACATGCAGAGCACAATATCCCTATTTGGCTTTGCAAGAAGCAGGCTTAACCTATATTTCTCATGTAGACGGAGAGGTCTGCAAGATTTCAAAGGGAGGAGTGATGTGAACAAAGAAGTAAGTCCGGCCATGATTGTCGGAGCCATCGTGGTGCTCGTGCTGGTTTTGGTTTTCCTCGGATGGCGTTACCTTCGAGGGCCAGCAGCGCGTTCAGGAAGCAATCCCTATGCACATATGCCTGCGAATATCAAAAATCCAGGAGCACCAACCTATCAAAACGGGCCGCCTAGTGAAAGCGGCGCACCCGGCGGTTCTCCTTACGCAAACATGTCTTCAGGCGGAAAATAGTAGAGGTGAGGTAAGCCTCTCCTCAAAGGCTATTTTTAACGCAACGAACCACAACTATACCACAAAATCTCAATAGAAGGAGCTGCACTATGCAACAAACAAAATCAAATTTGAACAGAGGGTTTACTCTGATCGAACTTCTCGTGGTTATCGCCATTATCGCGATTCTCGCGGCGATACTCTTCCCCGTTTTCGCCCAAGCACGTGAGAAGGCACGCGCTATCTCCTGCGCTAGTAACCTCAAACAGCTAGGGCTTGCCTTCAAGATGTACACCACCGACTATGATGAGCACTATCCATTCGGTGGTTGGCGACCCACTGATCCCACCAACGGACAACAAGATGGGACATGGGAGTGGCAAAATACGGTTGCACCCTACATAAAAAATAAAGGGCTTTATCGCTGTCCCGACTCGACCGATATGGATGAGAATCCAAACAACCCAACCGATTGGGCATGGAATCGTAATCCAGTTAGCTACCTATACAATAATCAGTGGGGCCGGAATCGCCAGCCACTTTCCGAGGCAGCTGCAGTAGCTCCAGCGGACACTTGGCTGGTACTCGATGGACACTCCGACTGGGGATGCGCTCAGACACATAATAATGCTTGTGGAGGTACTGACTGGCTGGGACGACCTCACACAGTCTGGAATATGGAAGATACCACCTTTGGGTCGGATGCTTCTCTCGTCACCGGTTGGCTCAGCTGGCAGGGCTTCACATGGGGTCTTCCTCGACACCAGCAACGTGCGAATGTCTGCTACTCTGATGGACACGTTAAGTCTATTACAATAACGCCTCAAGATCCGGCCTCTATGAGCGTTCAACAAGGCAATACCCTCTATCGCTCACCTGATAACTGCAGCGGTTGGTTCCAACAGACCTATCCCTATAACAAAGTGGCCATTCCGGAGCAGAATAACCCGGGTTGGAAATGGTGCGTCAGCTAACAAAAGTGCGTGTTAGCTAATTCAGATGGGGGAGGCTATTGATGGAATACCCATCAATAGCTTCCCAACTTTTTGGAATAGGTTTAGATTTGGTTTAGGATGCTTATAGCGGAAGATAAAATGAAGCGAAGATATGTTGTATTTGGAATAACGAGTTGCATGCTTATCGTTGTAAGTCTCCTTATTCGAGACAGTCGGTGGGCAGAAGAACGTATGCTGAAACCGCTTTCAGCAGAAGACCTGGCTTACGCTGTTCATGATCGCCCGAACGATCCGCTGGCTTTCCTCTACTACGGTTCGGCTCTCTTGAAAGCCGGTGATCTGACAGACGCTGCCTATGCGTTCACAAGAGCGACGAAACTCGATCCAAAACTCTATGAGGCCTATCTCGGACTAGGCAGCATTCAACTTCGCCTAAGGGATTATGTAGCTGCACAATCCTCTTTTCAGAAAGCCTCACAACTACGGCCGCATCAGATTGCGGCTTACCTCGGTTTAGCACAAGCCTATTATTTGAACGGTTTGCCAGAACACGCTACGGGGCCCCTTAAGAAGATTGTTGCCCTACAACCTAAAAACGATCTTGCTTGGTATACCCTTGGACAGATGTATGGAGATGCTCACGAACCCGATCAGGCGTTGCTAGCTATGCAACGTGCTGTCGCACTCAAACCCCATAACCCTGAGTACCGCATTGCTTTGGCAGAAGTTCTAATACACTATGCCCGCTACACCGATGCGGAACAACAGCTCGTACAGGCCATTCGTGACGATTACAATAATGCTTACGCACACTACCTGCTTGGATACGTGTTTGAACAGCAAGGAGATAATCCCCAACTCAGAGGCCAGGCAGAACAAGAGTTTCTTAATGCACTTGCCCGCAAGCCCGAAATGGAAGCTGCCTACTTCGATCTCGGGCAACTCTATGAACGCGATGGAGACTATAAACCTGCCATCACAAACTATCGTAAGGCATTTCACCTTAACCCTTCCGATGCCCAAGCGCTCTATCATCTAGGTCTCTGCCTCGTTCAATCAGGCAAAATTAAAGAAGGTCAGCAACTTATTAATGGCGCTCAAGCGCTTAGCCACGCCCAGCGAGAAATAGACTATATGCAAAAGCGCATTATTGCAGACCCACGCAATCCCGATCTTCGCCTGCGTATGGCGCGTATCTACAAAAAATATGGAAATTATTCAGAAGCGCTGCAACAATACCAAGTCTATAGCGCGCTTCGCCCGCCGGATCGGCGAATCGAAAAAGAGATCGCCGCCTGCTACACGAGTCTCAAAAAAGCAAGTTTGCCCAAAACATCCGTCAGCCATATAGTTCAACCATGAGTCGACTCTATCTCAATCGTCGGGAACTTCTACTCTCTGCAATTGGAGCTATAAGCTTTACGGGAGGATGTGGCCCCCGAAATCAAGCCAGCCTCCTAAAATCCTCTGGTGCTAGTACTTCTCTAACCCCTAGTGATCCGCCTTGGTTTGAGGATCGCACACTCCAAAGCGGTATTACTTTCCAACTTGGCCATCTTCCCCATCCAAGTCCGTTGAATATTCTTCAAACGATTGGAGCTGGATGTGCCCTTTTTGATTTCGATGGAGATGGCCATCTCGATCTGTTGCTTATAGGCCAAATAGGAACACGTACACCAAGCTGTGCCCTATACCATAACAATGGGGACGGCACTTTCGCCGATATTACGCAAGGCAGCGGGCTAGAAAAACCCGGCTTCTACCTAGGATGCGCTATAGGAGATTTCGATAACGATGGTCGCCCCGACATCCTCCTAACCGGTTATGGTGTGTTAAAACTTTTCCGCAATGTAGGGAATGGGAAGTTCGAGGATATCTCCAAAGATGCAGGTCTCTCCTCTCCTTCACCAACCTCCTGGCATACAAGTGCAATTTTCTTTGATTTCAATCGAGATGGTCACGTAGATTTCTACGTGGGGCGCTACGTTATCTTCAATTCGAAAACCATTCAGCTTTGCAACTATGGAAAATATAAGTCCTCCTGTGGCCCAATCTTCTATGATCCCGATTTCGGAAGTCTCTACCATAATGACGGCAAAGGGCATTTCACCGATGTGACACATGAGCTTGGGCTCGACAACGCCCATGGAAAGTGCTTAGGAGTCGCAATGGCCGATGTCAACGGCGACGGATGGCCCGACCTCTATTTAGCTAACGATGAAATGCCCGGAGATCTTCTCATCAATGAAAAAGGGAGGGCATTTCGGAATGAAGGACTGCTGCGTGGAGTGGCACTAAACGGCGCAGGCGAGATGCAAGGGGGTATGGGGGTAGACTTTGGTGATTATGATAACGATGGTCTCCTCGATCTTTTCGTTGCTACTTTCGAGGGAGAGCCGGATAGCCTCTATCATGCAACTCGCTCGGGCATCTTCGAGTATGCTTCCATTAACGCAGGTATCGATCAAGCAACTCGAAACATGGTTGGGTTTGGAACAAAGTTTATAGACATAAACAACAATGGATGGCTAGATATTGTAATTGCCAATGGTCATATTCATGACAACGAGGACCTTCTAGATAAGTTCAATCATTATCCCCAGCCCATGCAACTTTTCATGAACCAAGGTGGTCATCTCTTTATGGAGATGTCTCAACATGCAGGGCCTGCCTTCACCACCCCTATGGTCGGACGCGGGTTAGCCATAGGCGATATTAACAATGATGGCCTCCTCGATATTGTGGCCACAGATTTAGAAGGACGGCCCCGCCTCCTCATCAATCAAACCCCTAGAGCGGGTAACTGGCTCCGACTTACACTAGAAGGACGCACAAGTAATCGTATGGCATTAGGTGCATATGTCACTTTAACGGCAGCTGGCCAGACATGGACGCGCCAGTGTACCACCGGAGGAAGCTTCTTTTCGGCAAGCGATCCACGAATTCATTTTGGACTAGGCTCCGTCAAAGAGGTCGAGAAAGTTGAAGTGCTCTGGCCAAGTGGCAAAAAGACAGTCGTCCATTCGCCTCCGATCAACAAAGATATTAAGGTTGTAGAATCAGACGAGTGAAGAGAATCACATCAGGAGATCGAAATCGTGAAGCGTTCATGGGATATCATCCAAATCGTGCGTCCAATCACGATCGGCTTGCTAATTGGGGCAGGAATCCTCCTTTTCATTATAGAGAACAACGCCGCCCGAAACGCTTGGCTAGAAAATGCCTCTACTCCCGAATTGGAAGCACAAGCTGCTAATCATCCCGATGATGATCTGCTTGTACGCACACTTTGCTACCGTCTTGTCGGAGAAGGAAAAGCACCAAAAGCTACAGTACTTATGGAGCATCTTGTTGCGCGTCACCCGTCTTCAGCGGAAGATTGGTTTGGTCTGGGACGCTGTGCCGCTAACGCAAATCAGATTGTTCGTGCATATCAGGCCTATCGAAGGGCCTACATGTTAGATCATCATAACGCGCAAGCACTCGTTTTGGTTGGGCAGATCGAAACGAGAGCTGGCCTCTATGCAGATGGCCTTAGGGATATTGAAAAAGCAATGGCCATTGATCCTAAACTTAACTTCGATCACGGCGCCTACATCACCTGCCTTATACGTTACCAGCGCTGGCAAGAAGCCTGGCAACAACTTTTAGCCGCCCTAAACCAAAACCCTATGGAAACAGAACTCTATTCGGATCTCGTGGAGATCGCACCCCATGTAGGAGGATTAGCTAAGGCTGAAGAGCTTCTGCGACGACGCATTGATATGACACCCGCCTACGATACGCCGAAAATTCACGGTCTTCTCGCCTTGATTCTCCTTAAGGAAGCACACTCGCCAAACGACCTTCTTAATGCTGCCAAAGAGGCACAAAAAGAGAGTTGGTCACCGTTGAGATGCCAGGCCGGTGCGGAAATTTTTCTTGCCTGTCATGATCTCACTCACGCACAAAAGCTCGTAGAGGAAGGATTAAATATCAATCCCCTAGACACCGATCTACTTCGTATTTTGCAGACGATATATCTCATGGAACACCGAGCTATAGCGGCTCAGGACGTGGAGAAGAAAATAGCAGTCAGCCAAAATATGACACCTGAAATTATTCATCTACAGGAGCTGTTCATGAAAAATCCTGACAACCCTGCCATAGCGCTCCAACTCGCCAGAGCACTCATGCAACATGGTAACTATGCTTCTGCAGCAGAAGCTTATCTGCAAGTTCTCCACTACGATCCAAACAATCAAGAGGCATCTCACCAACTGTCCTTCTGTCGTCAAAAAGCTATAGAGGCCCTAGATGTAACCGTTCGGACGAAGAACATCACCTAACAAGGACACTACTTGTATAGCCTAAGCTCGAAATGATGAGAGGTATAATGCGAACCACTTCAACAGACGAAATAGCGGTAACAGATGACCTAGCGTCTACAGAAAAGGAGAAACCACCTTATCCTAGCATACCTAGAGCGCTTCAAATTGCGCTCCTAGTCAGCGTTCTTGGCGTCCTTGCTGCCGGACTTACTTGGTGGTTTGGCCCATGGAGCCATAAATTCCATATCCGCCATATGGGCTTTTTAGAGCTTCATTGGTACACCGAAAGCCATCCTAAAGACGGCTATGCCTGGAGAGAGCTTGGACTTCGACTGGCCCGCGACGGCGATGCGCAATTGGCCGAGCCTGCTCTCATACAGGCCACCCTCCTTAACCCAAACGATCCGGAACCACCCACGGCCTTAGCGGAGATATACATCGCCAAAAAACACTATAAAGAGGCTTTTGAGCTTCTTAAATCGGTCACGAGTCGTTTCCCAAACTACGAGCTTGCTCACGTGGACTTAGGGCGCATCTATACCCATAAAGCTTCCTATCTCCATGCCGCCGATGAGTTCCAAACCGCTGTCAAGCTCGATCCAAAAGACGCGGTGGCGTGGCGTGAGCTTGGCATCTGTTACTTACAGATGCAGCAATCGGCCAACGCCGAGCAAGCCGTACAACGTGCCCTCCAGCTCGATCCTAAAAATCCCGACTATCTCGCCTTGGCAAGTAGTGTGGATGCGGCGGTGGGCAAGATAGATCGAGCCGTGGCCGAGGCCCGCCAGGCGGCCCTTCTTGCCCCCCAAAACCTGCCTATCCAGTCTAACTTGGTGACCATCCTTCTCCAAAGTCCGCGCAACCCCTCCGACATCGCCTTAGCGGCTCAGACGTTGGACTATATAAGACAACATGCCCCCACCGCACCGCTTTTGCCCTACCAGGAGGGCCTGCTGGCGGAACAACAGGGGCACTGGCAAGAGGCCGTACACGACTTTGAACAGGCTATCCAACTTAACCCTTCCTATGATGCCGGCTACTATGCTCTTGGTCAGGCCTTCCAGCATATTGGGCGTACGGCAGATGCCGCAAAGCTGTTCGCCCTCTACCAAAAACGTCAAGACCTACGTAGGCGCATAGAAGCCCTTCAGATCGAGTTGGGAAGCAATACGAATAATCCCAAACTCTACGTCCAACTTGCTAAACTGCAACTCCAGTTACCCGACCTTGCCGGAGCTATCGAAAGCCTTCAGAATGCCCATGAGTTAGCGCCAAACGATCCCACGATCACGGCTCACCTTCAACAACTTCAGCAGATACAAAACGCCCAGGCACCTGTGGGGCCTTAGCTATGAAACATCGTATCTCGCGTCGGCTATTCCTCCTTTCTGGTCTGCTAACCGGCTGTGGAATACATCGTTCTGTATCCTCGCCACCGGAGGACCCCACTCCTATCTCGTCCCTCAAAAACACACAGTCTCCCCCCGGATCTGCCATTCGCCTCGCCGATGTTACCGAACAAGCCGGCATTCACTTCTCCCTTGGTCATGGCGGCCGTAGCCCGTTAACCATCTTAGAAACGGCCGGCGGCGGCTGCGCCTTTCTAGACTATGATGCCGATGGATGGTCAGATATTCTGCTTGTCGGCCCCTATAATCTCGCTCTCTATCGCAATCGGCGGGACGGGACTTTTGAGGATGTTACGGCGCAGAGCGGGCTTGATCCGCACCGTTATTGGATGGGCTGTGCTGTAGGCGACTACGATGGAGACGGCCTACCGGATATCTTTCTCTCCGGCTATCACTGCTATGCGCTCTACCACAACGAAGGAAAAGGACGCTTTCGTGAGGTAACCGCCGAGAGCGGAATCGAAGGACTGGATTGGAGTATGAGCGCTGCCTTTGCCGACTTCACCGGCTCCGGTCGCCTCGACCTCTTCATTGGGCAGTATGTCCTTTTTAACCGCGATACCCCGCAAATCTGTACTGTCGGCAGGGCGCATTCAGCTTGCGGCCCGGAGATATATCAACCCCTATCTGGTCATCTGTTTTTAAATCTAGACGGGAGGCGCTTCCGGGCCATCCCATGGAAAGATACCGGTAAGACATGGGGCGTCCTTGCCTCTCGCCTTCTCGATGGCCCTCATCCCGACCTCTATCTCGCCAACGACATGATGCCGGGAGACCTGTGGACCAACCAAGAAGGTCACTGGCGTAATGTAGGGGCGCTTACCGGTACGGCCTATGATGCCCAAGGCAATCTACAAGGAGGGATGGGCGTCGACTCGGCCGATTATGATAACGATGGACGCCTCGATCTCATTGTTACCACCTATTTCGCACAGGCTACGTCGCTTTACCACAACGATGGAAACGGCCTCTTTCACGTAGTCAGCAGCCTCTGTGGCATAGGGCCCCCAACGATGCCCTACGTCAATTTCGGTACCTCTTTTGTGGACTTCGATAACGACGGTTGGCTCGATCTCATCATCACTAACGGCCATGTGCGGGACAACGTTCATAGCTTCGATGCAGCACAAACCTACGCGCAACCCATCCAGGTATTTCATAATCAGAACGCTTACTTCACCGATATATCTCAGGAGTGTGGCGTTGGTAACTTGCGGCTGGTAGGACGTGGTTTGACGATTGGAGACTACGATCACGATGGGCGCCAGGATGTGTTGATCTGTAACCTCGAAGGAAGATCGGTGTTGCTTAGAAACATCTCCGATGCCCATCACTGGCTTGAAGTGGTGCTAAGCCAACCCGGCATGAACAGAGCCGCACTAGGGGCGATGGTGACACTGGAAGCTCCTACCCTACGTCGTATTGCCGAGATTCGCACGAGTGGAAGCGTGCTCTCCGCGCGGGAACCCATCGCCCACTTTGGCCTTGGCAACTACTCTGGCCCGGTTACCCTACATATTCGCTGGCCTGATGGCAAAATGCAACGTACCTCCATCGAGCGCGTAGACCGAAGAGTCACCATCATTCGTTCCGTTTAGAGCGGGAACAACCCACTACCACCCTTTCGCTCCGGCAAGGGAAAAGGCGAATTCGGGGAGGGAAAGGCTGGCGTTTCTATCGAACCAGCCCTACTACTACCCCCAAATGGTGCCGGTTTCCGGCGATGCAACCGGTGGGATCATCGGTGCCGTTGTCTCGATGCTTATCCCCCTCTTCTCCTTCCCTATTATCTTCGGCCCATGTGCGATCTTTTGTGGGTACAAGGTACAACAGAACGGAAATAGAGGGCTTGGCACGGGGCTTATGGTGGCAAATGATAACCTTTTCGACCTCTTCAACCCTTATTTATTCTTTTTGGAGCGTGGTAAGATACACATATTTACCTTAGGAGAAAAAGAAACTTGCGACGATATCGGGCTGTTTTTATTGGATTGTGGCTTCTCTCCGCCCCTCTCCTGACCGCAGCACAACAGGCCCCTTCGGGCAGCGCCGAAACCCACCGCTCCCATAAAATTACGCTTCATGTCTCTGTAGATGCCTCCGAAGCGCCTGACCTCGGCCCGTGGCTGCAGCAGGCAAAAGACCTATGCGAAGCGTGGTATCCTAAAATCACCAAACTACTGGCAAGCCCCGGCTTCATACCGCCCGATAAGGTGACACTGCGGCTGCATATGATGAACGGCGTGGCCTACACCTCCGGCAATGTCATCACCATCTCTGCCGACTATGTGCGCCACCACCCGGACGATCTTGGCATGGTGATCCATGAACTGACTCACGTCGTGCAGTCCTACCCGCCCTCCAATGCCGGTTGGCTTGTGGAAGGAATCGCCGACTATGTACGTTTTTTCTTCTACGAGCCAAAAGCGCCCAGACCCTATATTGACCTTCAAAAAGCTACCTATCACGACGCTTACCGCACCACGGCAGCCTTTCTCGCGTGGGCTTCGGCACGCTACAACAAACATCTCGTGCAACAACTGAACCAAGCGCTGCGTGAAGGTAAGTTCGATATCTCCCTCTTCCAAAAATTGACCGGCAAAGATGCAGACACCCTTTGGAACGAGTTCATCGCCGACATCAAGGCGGGAAAAGCGAAGCCATTCGTTTCTAATGCCCCAGACATGGTAAAGTAGCCTTCTTCATACCCATCCACCTAGAGCCTATAGGCAAAGAGGAAACCAACCCTAGTATAATTATGTATAGGATATAAGGTTTGCCGCTTAAGCGACAGGAAGGAGAAAGAGACGATGGGTGGGTTTCAGCTTGTTTCCGAGTACGCGCCGGCCGGGGATCAACCGCAAGCCATCGAGCAACTCGTAGAGGGGCTGAATAGGGGCATGCGCTATCAAACCCTTTTGGGCGCTACGGGCACCGGCAAAACGTTTACCATCGCCAATGTCATTCAACGGGTACAACGCCCTACCCTCGTTATCGCCCACAATAAAACCTTAGCAGCCCAACTCTGCTCGGAGTTCCGCGAGTTCTTTCCGCATAACGCCGTCGAGTTCTTCGTCTCTTACTACGACTACTATCAGCCGGAAGCCTACATTCCGCAATCCGATACCTACATTGAAAAAGATGCGCAGATCAACGACGAAATAGACCGTCTGCGCCATTCCGCAACGCAAGCGGTGCTAGAACGCCGCGACGTTATTGTGGTGGCCTCTGTCTCCTGCATCTACGGTCTCGGTTCCCCGGACGAGTATCGCCAGATCATCCTCTCTTTCCGTGTCGGCGAGTGCATAGACCGCGACGTGGCCATTCGACGCCTCATTGATATGCAGTTTACGCGAAATAACCTCGAACTTACCCGTGCCACCTTCCGTGTACGTGGCGATACCCTCGAAATCCAACCCGCCGATGAAGAGATCATCATTCGCGTCTCCTTTTTCGGCGATGAGGTCGAGAAGATCGCCCTCGTAGACCCCGTAACGGGTGAGATCATAGGGACACGCGATGGGATCACCATCTTTCCGGCATCGCACTTCGTTACCTCGCGAGAACGCCTTGAAAAGGCCATCCACTCCATTGAAGAGGAGCTTGCCGAACGCATCGCATGGTTCAAGAGCCAAGGGAGACTGCTTGAAGCTCAGCGCATTGAGATGCGCACCAAATTCGACCTAGAGATGATTCGAGAGCTAGGCTACTGCTCCGGCATTGAAAACTACAGCCGCCACCTCGATGGCCGCGCGCCTGGCACCCCACCGAACACGCTTTTTAACTACTTCCCCGACGACTTTCTGCTCGTGATAGACGAAAGCCATCAGACCCTGCCTCAAATTCGCGGTATGTACAACGGCGATAAATCTCGCAAAGATGTGCTGATTGACTACGGTTTTCGCCTCCCTTCCGCTGCCGATAACCGCCCGCTAAAATGGCATGAGTTTGAAAGCCGTATTCATCAGGCCATCTTTGTGTCGGCAACCCCGGGTCCGTTTGAACGAGAACATAGCGAGCAGATCGTGGAGCAGATCATCCGCCCCACCGGCCTGGTAGACCCCGAAGTGATCGTGCGTCCCACACGGGGTCAAATTGATGACCTTATCGGAGAGATTCGCAAACGCGTAGCGCTCGGGGAGCGCGTGCTCGTAACCACCCTCACCAAACGCATGGCGGAAGACCTCACCCAGTATCTTGAAGACCTCAATATCAAGGTGAACTACCTTCACTCCGATATCAAAACGTTGGAGCGCAATGAGATATTGCGTAACCTCCGCCTCGGAGTTCACGATGTGGTGGTGGGCATCAACCTGCTTCGGGAAGGCCTAGACCTGCCGGAGGTCTCCCTTGTGGCCATTCTCGATGCCGATAAGGAAGGCTTCCTCCGAAGTGAAACCTCGCTTATCCAGACCATCGGCCGTGCCGCACGCAACGTGTCGGGCCAGGTGATCATGTATGCCGATAACATCACCGGCTCTATGGAGCGCGCTATCGTGGAGACGAACCGTCGCCGCCAAAAACAGCTTGCCTACAACGAGGCGCACGGCATTACCCCCCAAACCGTAAAGAAGGCCGTTCGTGAGCTTATTGCAGCCGAGCGATTGGCGGAAGAGAAAGCGGAGTACTCACATCAAAACGCCTTGAGCCGCCTCCAAAAGGAGGCCGACACCATGAGCCTGGAAGAGGTTGCAACGGTGATCGCTCAGCTTGAAAAAGAGATGAAGGAGGCCGCGCGCGCCCTTAATTTTGAGTATGCCGCGGAGCTTCGTGACGAGATCGCCGCGCTGAAAAAACTGCTGCCCGCTCAAAAACTCACCCAAGATACGCCCCAAAAAGAGCGTTCGCACCCTATTTCCTACCCACAAAATGGCCGGCGCCGCACTCGATAGGTCGATAGGTGGCTTAAACTTAGAGGTTTTGGTCTATGTGGCGAAGCTCGCTCAGAAGAACGCTTTATGCAGCCGCACTGATGGGTTGTGCCCTCTTGCTGTGAGGACATCTCACCATTCGTCCTTGTCGCAATCGCGTCAGGGCGGGCTTGACAGTCTCGGTCGCCTTGATGCGGACTTGTATGTGCAGGCCGGTGACCAAGTTGGGTACCGTTTGCTGTTCGACCGTTGGCCTTGAGGGGAAGGGCGCTCTACCCCAGAAAATCTTGCGATTTTCTGGGGACCCCTGTATCGTTTTTGAGGGGGAAGGTCTACGGGGAGAACTATGCATTCGGCATCGTAGATGTGAACGACCGCCCACGATGGGATTTAGCCACCGCCATGCACGAGGCGAACCTAGAGCTGAATAGAATGCGTAACGAAGCAAAAACCTCTGTCGCCGCCAAATAGTTTTCAAGCCGCTTGATAGACCGCTCTCAAGTCGCGTATAATAGACACTATGAGCGCAGAGAACAACAGTACCGGTCAGTACGATTTTCGAGCCATAGAGCGCAAGTGGCAGCAGCGCTGGGAAGAGGCCCAACTTTTCCGCGTTGAGATTCGCCACGACCGCCCCAAATTTTATGGCCTTGATATGTTTCCTTACCCGTCGGGTGCCGGCTTAAGCGTGGGACATTGCCGTAACTACATCCCCTTAGATGTCGCTTGCCGTCTCAAAGTGTTGCAGGGCTACAACGTGCTGCACCCCATGGGCTGGGATGCTTTCGGGCAACCTGCAGAAAACGAAGCCATTAAACGCGGCCGCAATCCCAAAGAGATGGTACAGGAATACGCGGCCAACTACCGCCGTCAATTAAAACTCGTCGGCATCTCCTACGACTGGAGCCGCGAAATCAACTCCAGCAGCCCGGAATACTACCGCTGGACGCAATGGATTTTTCTGCAACTCTATAAAAACAACTTGGCCTATCGTGCAAACGCCCCCGTCAACTGGTGCCCGCAATGCAAAACGGTGCTGGCCAACGAAGAGGTTGTGAACGGTCGCTGTTGGCGCTGTGGCAGCCTGGTGGAAAAACGCCAGGTGCCTCAGTGGTTCTTTCGCATCACCGCCTATGCCGAAAAGCTGCTCGAGGGGCTTCAGCGCGTGAACTGGCCCGAAGGGGTAAAAGCGCTGCAGGCTAATTGGATCGGGCGCAGCGAAGGGGCCGAAATCGTCTTCCCCGTGGAGGGACATCCGGAGACCATTCCCGTCTTCACAACACGCCCCGATACGCTGTGGGGCGCAACCTTTATGGTGTTGGCGCCGGAACATCCTCTTGTAGATAAACTCACTACACCCGAATATCGCGCCCAGGTAGAGGCCTATAAAGAACGCGCCCAGCGTACCTCCGAGATTGACCGTCAAAACGTCGAGCGGGCCAAAACAGGGGTCTTCATCGGGTCTTATTGCATCAACCCTATCAACGGCGAACGAATTCCCATCTACATTGCCGACTACGTGCTCATGGGTTACGGCACGGGGGCCATTATGGCCGTTCCCGCTCACGATCAACGCGACTTCGAGTTCGCAAAGCGTTACGGCCTGCCCATCAGGCTGGTCTATCGCATCAGCGAGGAGCAGACGGCGGAAACCTTGACGGAGGCCCTGCCCGACGGCGGTACGATGGTAAACACCGGCCCCTTTGAAGGTTCGCCTAATACCAAAGAGACGATTGCTCGCGTTATCGCCTACCTAGAAGAGAGGGGCATCGGCCGCGGCGTTGTTACCTACAGGCTCCGCGACTGGTTGATCTCGCGCCAGCGCTACTGGGGAGCGCCTATTCCCATTATCCACTGTCCCGCCTGTGGCGAGGTGCCCGTGCCGGAAGACCAGTTGCCGGTGCTGCTGCCTCCGGTGGAGCGCTACGAGCCGACCGGTACCGGCGAATCGCCACTGGCAGGCATACCGGAGTTTGTCAATACCACCTGCCCGCGTTGTAATGGGCCTGCCCGTCGAGAGACCGATACGATGGGCGGTTCGGCCTGCTCGTCCTGGTACTATCTGCGCTTCGCCGACCCGCATAACGATAAGGAGGCCTTTAGCCAAGAGGCCGTACGCTACTGGTTACCCGTCGATCTCTACGCCGGCGGCGCAGAACACGCCGTAGGCCATCTGCTCTACGCCCGTTTCTGGACAAAGGCGCTTCATGATATGGGCTACCTGCACTTCGACGAGCCGTTCCTCACCTACCGTAATCAAGGGGCCGTACTGGCTTACACTCCCGGTCGAGAGGTGGGAAAAGAGGAGAGCGGCGAAGAAGAAGAGATCGGCGCCGATGAACCCATCGAGAACTGGAAAGTCCTCAAGCCGGAAGAGCGTGAGACGATTCCGCCCGAAAAGTGGGTCTGGCGTTGGGTACGTATGAGCAAAAGCAAAGGGAACGTAGTAACGCCCGATGAGATGGCTGAGCGCTACGGAAGCGATAGCCTACGTCTCTTCCTGCTTTTTGTGGCCCCCTATGAGGAGAATGTGCAGTGGTCTGATAAGGGCATGGAGGGCGCCCATCGGTTCGTCAACCGCATTTGGCGCATCTGGAACGAGCTGCGCCCTCACTACCGCGCCGACTGGCGCCAACATATGCCACCATTAGGCGAGTTGTCTCCCGCCGATCGCGCTCTGCGTCGAAAACTGCACCAAACGATTCGGAAGGTTGAAAGCGATATCGAGCATTTTCGCTTTAACACGGCGGTGGCGGCCCTCATGGAGTACACCAATGAGCTTTCCGCCTACCGCAATGCGGTGGCGAACCGAGAGCCAACACCGGTACAAGCTTATCTTATATCGGAGGCTTTAGAGACCCTACCCATCCTCTTCTCTCCCATCACGCCCCATATGGCCGATGAATGGTGGGAACGTTTGGGGAAAGAGGGGTTTACCTTCAACCAATGCTGGCCCGAATACGACCCTGAAGTCGCCAAAGAAGAGCAGATCACAGTGGTGGTGCAGGTTAACGGAAAGATTCGTGACAAGCTGCAGGTCTCTCCCGAAACCCCCTCTGGCGAGCTAGAGCGACTCGCGCTCGCCTCGGCCCGCGTGCAGAACGAACTGAACGGGCGCGTTCCTCAAAAAGTGGTCGTGGTGCCGCAAAAGCTCGTCAACATCGTGGTAAGCAAATAGAACGTCATGGACAGGAGGCGTAGGCGGCTCTAGGAAACCTTCTGAACCATTATCCTATCTTCAAGCAGTTCAAAGCCATCAAAAGAGCCATAGGTCGCAAGCACCCAAGCACGTAGCTCCTTCATAACGGTATCGTGAACCTCATCGGGAACGCGCCATAAGCGCGACCAGATACGCTTCTGCAAGAAGTCAACGGTTTGGCCAATCGGGGCTTGCCACTGCCATTGCAGATGTTGGGTATCCAAAACATCAACGGTCTTTCCTTGTTCTTTCAGCCACCGTGCAATTTCACTTGAATGGGCACCCTGATAGCCTGGGATCTCAAAGCGTCCTCTAAGTAGCTCATGGTACTGATGATGGATACGCGAATGCCCGCCCTGGTTCCAAACGAGCAGCAAAACCCCGTTGGGCTTGAGCACGCGAAACGCCTCGTGCAGGGCCTGCTGCCAGTCTGGAATGAGATGAAGAATGTGGGCCATAAGAACGGCATCGAAAGCCTGATGGGTTAGCCCAAGGGAGGTGAGATCGGAACGAAGAAGACGAATGGGTAGCGAGGTAGATGGCATTTTAGAGCGCAGTCTGGTCAGCATCTGTTCGGAAATGTCTACCCCCACCACCCGCACTCCGTGTACGGCCAAAGGCAGTGCAAAGCGTCCTGTGCCGGTAGCAGCGTCGAGCAGCAGGCTTTGTGGGGAGAGAGACGCGGCGCGGCAGAGGAAGGCGGCAATGCGGGTAGCGGCATCTGCAGGCAGATAGCGACTGGCATCGTAATCTTCGGCAACACGATCAAAGTTGATCGGCATGTTGGTGAATCTCCGCAGAGTATTTGGAGAGGCTCCTCTTTTAGCCGTTTCGATCATCCATTAGAAGCCTTTCCAACTCACTCTGTAGCTGTGCTTTGTCGGGCAGATAGAGCTGATATTTACTCACGAAGAGCTGGTTGTTGACGTTCTCGGTGGCATATTCTACCAGAATGTGGTCTCGATAGGCTCCCAATACGATGCCAATAGGAGGGTTATCGCCCTCGACGTTTTCCTCTCTTGCAAAGTAGTTTAAGTACATGTTCATCTGCCCGATGTCGGCAGGCTCTATCTCACCGCTCTTGAGGTCAATAAGTACAAAACACTTCAGAATGCGGTGATAGAACACCAAATCCACGTAAAAATGCCGGTTCGCCAGTGTGATCTTATACTGCCTGCCCACAAAAGCAAAACCCTTACCCAGCTCCAAAAGGAACAGCTCGAGGTTCTGAATAAGCTTCTGTTCTAAATCGCCCTCCACATAGGGCTGTTGAGGCTGTATGCCTAGAAACTCGAACACATAAGGGTCTCGGATTAGGTCTTCTGGCTGTTGTACCTCACTACCTTTTTGGGCGATCTCTAACACCTCCGCCTTGTCCTTACTCAACGCCAAGCGATGGAAGAGCATGCTTTTCATTTGGCGCTTTAGCTCCCGCACGCTCCAGTTCTCCTTCTCGCATTGCCTGGCGTAGAAACTTATCTCCAGGTCGCTGTCGGCCTTCAGAATCTCAAAATAGTGGCTCCAGGTCAATTGGTGAGACAGTGTCTCACTTTTTGGGAAGGCGAGGTAAAATTTGCGCATATAGACTAGGTTAGATCGGCTGAACCCCTTACCGAACTCAAGGGTGAGGTCTTTAGAGAGACGGTCGAGAAGTTCGCTACCGTACTCGGCCTTGATATTTCCGTTCTGTTCAAACTCCACGATATAGCGTCCGATATGCCAATAGGTCTGCAGCAAAATCGTGTTAACCGCTCGGCCTGTCTGCTCTCTCCCTCGGCGTAACAACGTACCGATTTGCTGTTTAAGCTGCTGATAATGCGCCGGGACTATCTCGTTATCCATCTCTTTCCTTTCTGTGGCTTCGCACTGTAGAATGCAGAAAAGATGATCGTTTCGCCTACTCTAAGGCTTGCAATGTCCCATCGGGACTTACTTGGCATTGTGCCTGCTTCTGTAAGGGGTACATAAAGAAATAAAAGGTTCCCATAGTACTCTCTGCTTTCACGGCGGTAACAAACGCTAGCAAGAGAAAAGAGTATAGGGAAACGGCGAACAGAGTCGCCTCGTTAAGAGGCCGACACTTAGATACTACGGGAACGAAACAAGCCTAGGTGCAGCGGTTCGATGGAGTCACCAAACAAACTCAATGCCCAGGAGAGGAGTCGAACCTCCAAGCCCTTTCGGGCACTGGTACCTGAAACCAGCGTGTTTACCATTTCACCACCTGGGCACAAGATTAAGACGAGCACAACCGGAAGACGTTTTTAGTATAACCAGATAGGGTAAAATTTGTCAAGTGGAATATCGGTGGCCGGGAGGGCAAAGTCCGCTTGATTCTAACTGTAACGCTCAATCCCTGTGTGGATAAGACCTATTTAGTAGAGGACTTTGCCATCAATAAACTTAATCGGCCTTCGCAGGCGCTTACCGTGGCCGGCGGCAAAGGGCTGAACGTGGCCAGAGTCTACACACGCCTAGGCGGTCAGGCGCTCGCAACCGGCCTGTTAGGCGGGCACAACGGGCATATCGTTCAAACCGCCCTTGCGGGTGAAGGCATCGCCCACGATTTCGTAGAGATCAGTAAGGCGACCCGACTCTGCATCAAAGTCGTAGATCCTCTGCACAAAACAGAGACGGAGATCAACGAGGTAGGGTCTACCGTTTCCGAACCGGAGATGGTTCGTTTCATGGAACATTTTGAACGTCTCTTGGCTAGCCGCCCTTTTACGATGGTGGCCTTCTGCGGTAGCTTGCCGCCCGGCATAGAAGTCGGCTGGGTGAAAACGATTTTGAGGCGTGCTCAACAGGCCGGAGCCAAAACCGTACTGGATAGCAGTGGTGCAGCACTGCACGAAGGGGTTTCGGCCGGCCCCTGGCTGGTAAAGCCGAACCGCGTGGAACTGGAGGAGCTTTGGGGGCATTCGATATCGAGCGTGGAAACGGCTCGATGCGCGGCAAGTGCGCTGCGGAAGAGATACGAAGTTGAAGTTTTTCTGTGTACGTTAGGGGCAGACGGTGCTCTGTGGATTACGGAAAAGGAGGCCTATCAGGTAAAGGCCCCGCCGGTGAATGTGATGAGCGCCGTTGCTTCCGGCGACAGTTTTTTAGCCGGCCTGCTATTGGCCTTAGAAAAGGGCGATTCCGTCGAGAACGCTTTGCGCCTGGCTGCCGGGGCAGGAGCCGCCAACGCCGAGGTTTTAGGTGCCGGCTTCTGCGATGCAGCCACCGTGCAGCGACATGCCCAACAGGCGCAGGTTTTACGGCTAGCGTAGTGGGGAGATAAGGAAAGATGCTTGCATTTCTAGATAGTCCGGTACAACTTATTGCCGTAGCGGTTGTGCTGCTGATCGTTTTTGGGCCTAACAAGTTGCCGGAAATACTGGGGCAGCTCGGCAAGGCCATGCGCGAGTTCCGGCGCTATACCTCCGAGCTAAGCAACACGTTGAATACGAGCTACTACGATAGCTCTTACCAACCAACCCGATACGACAGCTATGGCAACCCCATTCCGGATCAACAGAATAACAACAACGGCTATTCTAGCTCCTCGTATCGGCCACCGTACGACGGAGTGAACATGTATTCGGCCTACAGCAACATCAATGAGCCGCCAAAAGGCGATGCTGCCGCGCCCGCGTTGGCGCCGACCGAAGAGGAGAACGGCTCTCAAGGGATCACGGAGGGCGCCATGGGACCTTCGTTGCAGGAAAACCCGCAGGTTGCTATTCGACCGGCGGAAGGAACGGTGCCGCGCAAGGAGTAGATCGGGTTTGTGGCCGAAATGTGCCAAAATTCCGTAAACAAAATAGGCTAAGAACGTTGTGAAGAGGGGAATAGAGAGATGATCGCCAATATCTTTACGAATGACTGGGGATGGCTTATCGTCCTGGTAGTCATTGTGGTACTCTTCGGAGGCTCCCGCATCCCAGAGTTGATGCGAAACTTGGGCAGGGGCAAGCGCGAGTTCGAGAAAGGTCTCCGCGGTGAAGATGAGGATGACGAGCTGCGCCGGGAGCGCGAGCGAGAAGCCGAAATCCGACGCCGCGTTGAAGAAGAGATGCGACGTGAGGGGCATTAAAGCCCTTTCCATACACCAAATAAAGCCTTCATAGGAGATTGAAGAAGAAAACATGGCCATTGTGCATGGTTTGTTGGGTGTGCTTATCTTTGTGCTCTCGGTGGCGCTCATCTACGTCATCACCATTCAGGAGAGCAAAATTGATGGACTGCAGGGCCAGATAGGCTCGGCCTCTGTCTCGACCTTCAAAGGGAAAGCCGGCAAAGAGGAACTGCTGAACTCGATAACGGCACGGCTGGCAGCGGTCTTGTGCATCTGCTTACTGTTGTATGCCATTCTTGGGCGTTAGCTCCAAGCCATAAGAAGGTAGAAGCCGCATCGGTGGCTCCGTAGGAACCGCTATATATGGAGGGGCAGCAGAGCAGACGCCGTCAACGCCTTATTGAGCGACGGCTTAGTCTATCGGCTTGTGCGCTGCTGCTCTGTGTTTTTCTTCTGGTGTTTTTTGCCCGTTGGCGTGCCGAGATTCCGGCCAACACTCTGCTCGTCAACCAGGTTAGCGCCGATACCCTGGCCTTGTCGTTGAACATAGACATCGGCATTGCCCAGCAGATCGTAGCCTATCGCGAGGCACACCGCGGGTTTTCGAGCGTGAATACGCTGCTGGGTATACCGCTTTTTCCAAAGAGCCAATGGCCCTCGTTAGAGGAACGCCTTTCTGCCTCCCACCTCGATTGGCATACGGCCAACCCCACACAGTTCGCCGCCGTGCTCCACATCCCCTTCTTCCAAGCGGAACGACTTGTAGCCTTTCGCGATTCCCTGCTTACCCAGCTCTCCCCAGAGCGCGTGAGACGCCTCACTCCTCCGTTTCTCATCGAAAAAGCTACTCTATTAGACCCCACCGTCAAGCCGCTTCTAAAAAACTACCTCGTAAGGCGTCCCTCCACCGTTTTTTGGCACTTCTGGATCGTGGCCGGGCTGCTCTGTCTCCTTCTCTTTCTTCTACCCCCTTGGCTACGTAATCGCGGTCGGGTGTTCGGCGATCCGTTCCTGGTACCTTTGGCCATACTTCTATCCGGCTTTGGAGTAGCCCTCCTGTTTAGCCTTCGCGATCCCTTGCGCGACTCGGAAGACTATCTGCATCACGCCTACGGCATCCTTTTGGGAACGGTTCTGTTGGTTCTTTGCGCTCGAATTGCGCCGGAGCGACGCCGCCAGTGGCTGCAGCGCTATCGGTATCTGTGGGGGCTTGGGGCGGCCCTATTGCTGCTGCTACTGTGGCTCTTCGGCCGGGGGCCGGGCGGAGTTAGAGTAACCTTGCTTGGGTTTCAGCCCGTGGAGATCGTGCGCCTGCTGGTCATCTTCTTTCTTGCAAGCTATCTGGGCGAACGCGCCATCGATCTGGCGGAAAAGACCTCTAAAAAAAGAGGCCGCCAACTCCCTTCGTTGGCCGACCTCGGCCCCGTTGTGGTGCTATTCGGATTCACGCTGGTTCTTTTCTTAGTTATCAAAGACCTCGGGCCGGGGCTTTTACTTTTCGGAGCCTTTATTCTCATGCTGATGCTAACCACCGGAAACAACGGCTATCTTTGGAGTGGCCTTATCCTCATGGGCATCGGCAGCTATATTGGCTACCATTTCCGCATTGGGGTTTTTCCGGTCAGGGTGGATATGTGGCTGCATCCCTGGAAAAACGCACACCCTCAAGGAATGCAGCTCGGCCAGGCACTGTGGGCTTTCGGCTCCGGCGGGTGGAGTGGCACCGGCTTGGGGCTTGGCATGCCGCGCGTTTTGCCTCGCGGGGAAGACGATCTGGCCTTCGTGGCCTGGAGCGAAGAGGCAGGCTTCATCGGGGCTTTCCTAGTGGTGCTGGTCTTTTATGCGCTCATTGCGCGAGGACTAGCCATCGCTCGCCAGGCCGCAAACTCCACCGATCGGGCGCTCGCCTGCGGCCTTACCGCGATTTTGATCATGCAGGTGCTGCTTATTTTAGGAGGAGTCACCGGCCTTACACCGCTCACGGGCATTTCGCTTCCCTTCCTCTGTTATGGCGATAGCGCCCTCCTTTCCAGCTTTGTCCTCATCGGGCTATTGTTGGGCATCTCGGCGACGCCTCGCCGTGTAGAGGAGGCCGAGCCTTTACGTCCTGCACTGCTTTCCGTTTCCAAAAAGCTGGAGCTTGGAGTTGCCTTTTTGCTACTTAGTGTCATCGGTTTGGGACGATTAGGGCAGACAATGGTGTTCCAGGCCGATCTGTTTGCTACTCACCCCATCTACACACCCGATCGAGATGGCGTGGTGCGCGCCCACTACAATCCACGCCTATTGGCCATCGCAGAGCGCATTCCGCGCGGCACCATCTACGACCGGCAAGGCCGTGTTTTGGCCACCTCTCGCCCCACCGAGATATTGAAGCTTGTGCCCGACCGACAGCGCGCCGCACAGCTGATTGCACAACACAGCCGCTTCTACCCGCTTGGGCCGTGTGCGGCTTCCCTCATCGGCGTGGTGAACCCGGCAATAGGAGGCCCATCCGGCCTTGAAAAGGCGTACGACACCGTGTTACGCGGCTATAACCACCTCTCAGACCTTATCCAAGACTATCGCGCAAAAGACCTTCCGGGCTATCGCCCCCGCAGAGGCGGCGATCTGTACCTCACCGTGGATGCGGCCCTGCAGAGCATCGCCTACAATGCACTTGCCGCCGTGGCCGATAAGTTGAGCGGTAAGGGGGCCTTGGTCGTATTACAGCCGACGACCGGTGATGTGCTCGCAGCCGTAACGCTTCCCTCGTTCAATCCCAACGCACTCACTCCCATCTCCTATCATCAGACGCTTGTCATGGGGAATGGAGGCCCCCTCTTCGATAGAGCGCTTGACGGCTTTTATCCACCGGGTTCCACATTAAAGGTCGCCACAGCGGCCTGCGCGTTGGATCATCTCCCAAACGCCCTTCACATCGCCGTGCCCTGCAACCGAGTGGCCACGATTCGGTGGCACGTGGGGAAGAAGGTGTATTCGCGAACCGTTCACGATGATCCGCACGACCCTGCTTTCGGCACCATCACCATGCCTGAGGCGTTTCGGGTGTCGTCCAACATCTATTTTGCCACATTGGCCACCCGCATCGGGCCGCAGATGTTTCACGATAGTTTGCAGGAGGATATGGGGTTCAGCCATGTGCCCCCATTGACCGATTTCTACGCCGATTTGGCCGACCTCGGCTACGGTCAGGGACGCATGTTGGCCTCTCCGATGGAGATGGCCGTACTAGCCGCCTCCGTGGCTAACGAGGGCAAGCGCATGAAACCTCGCCTGGTGGCAAGCCTGAAGACGTTTCAACCAGGAGAGCGACGTGAAGAGTTGCCCCCAATGCAGGTGGGGCAGGCCATGACCGCCCAGACCGCAGCCACTCTCCAAGGGTTAATGCGCGGAGTGGTGACAAACGGTACGGCAGCGGGAATTTTTAACGATATCGCCGAGCCGGTGGCAGGAAAGACCGGCACGGCCCAAACGGGTATTTTAGGCGCCAAGCCCCATTCTTGGTTCATCGGTTTTGTTCGTCCCTATGCTTTTGCCTGCGTGATCGAAAACGGTGGCTACGGTCGTTCGGCAGCGGCTGTTGTCTGTCACAACTTTCTACGCCGCCTCTATTAGGCCGTCTGGGGCCGTGGATAAATTTTTTTTGCAAAATGATGCCGAAAATGTTGACAACAGGAACGCCGGTATGTTATAATGCTGTTAGCTCAACCGGTTAAGCGACTTGGAGGGACGCTTAAAAAGCAATGGCACGACGAATTACGATGCAGGAGATAGCGGAGAAGGTAGGCCTCTCTAAATCTACCGTCTCCTATGTGCTTAACGGCCGCGGAGATGCCGTGCGCATTCCCAAGGAGACGCAAAAACGCGTCTTCGAGGTGGCACGCTCGTTGGGCTACCACCCAAACGCCTTGGCGCGCGGGCTTGCCCATCAACGAACCTACACCATAGCCGTAGTCATGCAGTATCCCCTCCTCTTCGCAGGCTGGTCGGGGTTCACCAATGAGCTGCTGCACGGGGTCACAGACGCCGCCATCACCTTGGAGTACGACCTCATGCTGCATACGCGCAAAACCACACCGGATTGGCAGTGGGAAGAGCAAGATACCGTCTCCTCCGAGGCCGCTCGTCTCATGGATGGTCGTGTGGATGGGGCGCTTTTGCTGCGGGATGTGGACGACCCGCTTGCCGAGATTCTCTATGCGCACAACTTCCCTGCCGTCCTCATGTTTACGCACACCACCAAGCCGCACATCTGGTACGTGGATTGCGATAACACAACGGGCGCCGTTTTAGCCGTCGAGCACCTGCTACGTTTAGGGCATCGCAGGATTCTTCATGTATCTGGATCGCCCCATTCCGGTGCCGCTCAAGAGCGCATCGAAGGCTACCGTTGCGCCATGGAACGGGCCGGCATAGCCATAAAAGAGGAGTGGATTCAAGAGGCAACATCGCCAACAGCCGACTTCTCGCAGATCGCCGCCCTCTTTCAGCTCTCTGCCCAAGAGCGGCCAACGGCAGTGTTCGCCTGGAGCGACGATGTGGCCGTACGTCTCATGCAGATTCTGCGTTCGTTGGGGCTACGGATACCTCAGGACGTGGCTATTGTGGGCTTCGACTCCACCGGCATATGCGACCACGTGGAACCGCCCCTCTCCAGTGTGCGACAACCCGTCTACGATATGGCCCATAAGGCGGTTGAGCTGCTGCATGCGCGCTTGCGTGGAATGCGCGTAAAACAGTTTCAAATCCGGGTAGCTCCTACACTCGATGTTCGGCGATCGTGTGGGGCCTACTTGATGTCATGAGGGAGTGAGAGATGAAAAAAGAGATACATCCCGGCATTGTCGCCGCCATCGTGATCGTGCTTGTTGTGATCCTCGGTTTTTTGGCGCTTCGTATGTTTCACAGCCCTGCGGCAGGCAAGGCGCTAACACCACAACAAGCCGGGTTGGGCAAACCGGTTTTGCCCTCCATTCCGCCGCAACCGGCCCGCACAGGGCAACCTTAGAGCAAAAAATTTCTTTCCGTGTGCACATTCAAACCAAACTCAAGGAGATGAAACCAATGAAAGTCGTTTCTACCGCTAGGCAGCGTAGGCTCGGGCGATATGGGTTTACGCTGATCGAACTTCTCGTGGTTATCGCCATTATCGCCATCCTCGCGGCGATCCTCTTCCCCGTCTTCGCCCAGGCCCGCGAGGCGGCCCGACTTACAAGCTGTCTCTCTAACATGCGTCAGATCGGGCTGGGGATAACCATGTACTCCCAGGATTATGATGAGTTCTTACCGCTTGTGCGCGATGTCGACTCCACCTACATCGAGGGAAACTGGAAACACCTCATCAACCCCTACATCAAAAACTATCAGATATTCCGTTGTCCCTCCAACCCGGCCTCGCAGGTTTACGACGAATCGGCCGGTCCTACCACCCCGCCCTACAACCCCAACCTCCCGAAAACCTATCGGGGCTACTTCTACTATCGGGCCTTCTTCAAGTCCTCCGCGCCCATAGGCTCCGGCGATTGGTGGGCAGGCAACCAGTACAGCTCGGTTGCTTTCGACTATCCGGCCAATACGCTCATTGTGGGCGAGAACAAGGATGTCTATCCAGACTACGGCCCGTGGATGGCGGTAATACCCAACGTGGGGCCGAATGCTTGGGGGCCAAGTGGCTCGAACTGGGGTGCTAAACACCGTGGCAGCGACCGGGCGGTAAACCTTACCTTCATGGACGGCCATGCCAAGTTCACTACATGGGATGCCACCTGCCAACAATCTAATCCCGATGGCACCAATATGTGGGCCTATAACCCGACCAACATGAACTTCGGTGGCATGGACTTAAGCTGGCTCAATACCTTCTGCACAACCTTGCAGCAGACGGAAAGCAGCGGTCAACTGCAGTAAAAGTAAACCTGCACTTCAGGAAGGCTCCCTCGTCTCTCGTTGGTGGGAACCGAGGGAGCCTTCACTACTCAAAAAACAAGGAGGGCAAAACGTTTTGAGAGTTCCAAAAGGATATCTCTCCGCTATCCTACTCGGAGGGCTTCTGTTGATGCAGGGAAGACAAATCTCCGCCGCTCCACAACATACTACACCAAGACGATGGTTTACAGGCTCGTATCTTACCGATCCCCTATTAACCGAGGTAGAGCAACGGGCGTTTCGATTTTTCTGGGAACAGACCGATCCCAACACAGGTTTGGTGAAGGATCGCGCCAGCAACATAGGCCCCACAGACACCTACACTGTTGCCAGTATCGCCAGCACGGGCTATGCACTCGCCGCTTTGCCCATCGCAGTGCAACACCACTGGATAACGCCCCAGCAGGGCTATCAACGCGCCCTAGCGACGCTGCGCTTCGTTGTGAATCGCATGCCCAATGTACACGGCTGGTACTACCATTTCGTGGATATGCACACAGGCAAGCGGGTCTGGAACTGTGAGCTTTCCTCCATAGACACGGCACTGCTGCTGCTCGGGGCTTTGTCGGCCGGGGCGCAATGGCCTGGAACGGAAGTACAGCACCTTGCCAATACCCTATATGCCCGGCTTGACTGGCAATGGATGCTAACCAATGGAGGGCAGGAGCCACAAAAACAGGTGCTCTCTATGGGCTGGAAGCCAGAAAGCGGCTTTTTGAACGCCAACTGGGATAGCTACTCCGAGGGCATCATGCTCTACCTACTGGGGATCGGAGCCTCGAAGAACGCGCTACCGGTAGCCTGTTGGTGGGCGTGGAAACGCCCACGATATACCTATCATGGCCTCACCTCCTTCGTAGGAGGGCCTATTTTCCTGCACGAAATGCCCTATGAGTTCTTTGATTTTCGTGGTTGGCGCGACCGCGATGGGTGGGACTATTGGAGAAACGCCGCTAATGGCGTGAAGATCAATCGGCTGTTTTGTCTTGACCATAGGACGGAGCGCAAAACCTATGCCGCCGGCATGTGGGGATTAAACGCCTCCGACGGCCCAGATGGCTATAACGCCTACGGCGTGCCCAAGCCGGAAGACGGGACGGTCTCGCCGACCGGGGCCATCGCCGCCGTGCTTTTTGAACCAGACCAGGCCTGCGCCATCGCTCACGCCATGTACTCGCAGTTTCATGAGCGACTTTGGGGGCGTTACGGTTTTAGCAACGCCTTCAACCTGGATAGGAACTGGTTTGATAAAGATGTCATCGGTATTGATTTGGGTATGGCACTTTTAGGCATCGAAGATGCACGCACCGGTTTTGAGTGGCGACGTATCGCCGCTCTGCCCTCCACAAAACGAGTGTGGCTGCGCATCGGCTTCAGCCGAAACGATGTTACCAAAGGCAGATAGGCTCTACCCTGTCAAAGGCAAAAAGACGGCCACTTTGCTCCCAAATAGGAGGTCAGGCACGACTGGCCTGCTATAAGCATATCGCTTGCAAAAACGGGTAGGATGAGGCCTCCTACCCGTGGGCCCGGTAGACGATGCGCTTACGCCCCTAGAAGCCGTAATAGTATCCCTGATCCCCATAGAGGGTCTGAATGTAGCACACCTGACCGAGATGGTAGCACATGTTCCAGTAGGGACCAGTGATCCAGTAGGTCAAGGTGCCATTCTCACCCCACGGCAATTGCACCGGATCGTCGAGATGTTCGGAGGGGAAAGCCAGAATGGCATGGGCAAGTGACTCGGTCTCGGCCCGTAAGCGCGCCAGAGCTTTCTCTATGGTGTCAAACTCCATGCGAAATCGGTCGGACTGCTCCCGACTCCATTCGGGCTGGCGTCTTTCCGTGAGCGTTTTGGCGGCAAAGCCGTTCAAGTACGCGCACTCTTGAACCAGATCGAGCACCGTGCGGCCTTTATCCAGAGGGCTCCAGGTTTGTTTGTCGGGTGGGGTGGCCTCGGCATGGCGGATGAGGTCATCGGCCCCCTGCCGAACCAGTTTGGCAAACAGTTCTTGGATCGTCGGCATGTGCCTACTCCTTTAAGGAATGGATGTCACGTGACACTTCGCGTGGTCTGAAGCCAGTGGCTTCCCGTAGATACCCACAGCTACGCGAACAGGGTCTGGGTGGCCTTGTGCCTACCCCCTACTTGCGGCGGGCCGGAACCATGCGATTGTCAGAGCGACAGAAAATAGGATACAATAAAAAGTCGCTTTTTGTCGAGTAATTCCCAAAAATTTTTCTTCTCTCCCCAATGCTCCGCTAAACCGAGGCACATCGCGTGCCTTGCCCTCAGGCGAATGCGGTTATACCACCGGCAGGAGTTCCTCATCAGGTTGCCGAATTGAGCAGAGGAATGTTGAGGAAGTACGCTTTTATGCCAACTCAGAGGGTCAGGAGAAAACTTCGTGCCTCCCTTTTCAGCAGCCTCTTCCTGTTGGGGCTGACCTATATGGCACCATCCTCTCCGACCATAGCACAGGCTCAGAACGGCTTTCAGCCGCTTACCCCGGTGCGTCCCGCCTGCCCCGTGCGACTTGGAGGTGTTTTCACCATGGGCCTTGGTGCAGACAGAGACCCTTTGGAAGCCTCCGCGCAAAACGGTACAAAGCTTTCGTCCGACAGCGCCAAATGGATCGGGGACAACTGCGACGTCGTGGCCATTAGCCCAAACTGCTTAGAGCCGCAAACCTACCCTACCATTAGAAAAGAGCACCCACTTTTCAGCCCTCTCCTCTACGTCTACGCCTCCTGCCTATCGGAAAACCCCAACGCGGAAGGCAATGTAGGCGGTTGGACGCCGGCGATGGAGGCGCACGTGCTTACCGATGCTAATGGCAAAGAGATTCCCTACCCTACACCAGGAGGCCATTGGATGGATTTCGGTAGCATCGCCTGGGCGCATTTATGGCGAGATCGGGTGCTTCAGCTCGTTGGTCAATATGGAGCCGACGGCGTGGTGGCGGCCGAACTGCCCATCAACAACACATTCCTACCACAAACACCTGGCAAATATCCAAATTTTGCCGCCAGAGCCGAAGCCACCCTCCGTTGGCTTCGGGCAGCTCGCGCCAAAGGGAGGTTCTTTATGGTGCCGGAGGCCCTTGGATTCGATAGGCCTGCCGGCCACCCCACTCTTCCGCCCCCTCTCCAAGCCGACGCACCTGCCCTTAAAAATCGCCTCTGGGACGACTACTTTCCCTACATAGATGGAGCGTGGGTAGAAGATTGGGTTGAACCCTACTGGACAGGTAAACCGCTCCCAGAATCGGAGTGGGAACGCCAGCAGGAGGCCGCGGAACGCTATTCGCTGAACACCCTTTTCTTCATCGCTGCCGGGGCCTACCATAACCCTGCCGAACTGGAGTATGCCTTGGCCAGCTTTTTGCTGATCGAGCATCGGCAGGGCCGTGTCGCTTTTCAGCCGATGCCGCTCTACCCAGGCCAACGCAACGATGTCGGCTTTAGCCTTCGCATTATGCGCCAGGAAGTGGAACACTATTCAAACTACTTCAACGTGCCCCTCGGGCTTCCACTGCAAGAGCGTCACAAAGTGCCTACTACCGGTGGCATGGTGTGGCGCCGAACGTTCCAAAACGGAGCCGTCTATGTGAACCCCTCTGACACGCGCACCTTAACCCTCAACTTCGGCTCACCGATGCGGCGGCTTAACAATCACCTCGTTCGCAAAATCGTTCTGCCGCCTCACAGCGGCGCCATCCTTCTCTACCAGCCTCCAGGAGACTGACAATGGACAACAACGCTTGGCCGGTTCTCTCTCGTTATGCTCACGAACACACACAAGCTATTGCCCTTCCTGTCGGCGGCATCGGCACCGGGTTCTTCGCCCTCGGTGGCCGCGGACAGCTGACCGAATGGCAGCTTATGAGCCGCCCTAACCGCGGCTGGCGCCCACCCTATGCCCACCTGCTGCTTCGCACTCAGCGCAACATTGGGCAGCAAGAGGAGATCAAGTTGCGGGTGCTTGAGGCGCAAAGCGATGCCGATCTCGGTGCCGATTTCGGTGCCCCTGGCACGCTTATGGGCGTCGCCCGCTTTCCTCACGCTCGTTTTGAAGCCGCCTATCCTTTCGGCCGCGTGATTCTGGAAGATAAGAGCGATGTGCCGGTGCGCGCAGTCATCGAGGCCTTTAACCCGCTTATTCCCCACGACACCCCCAACTCCAGCCTCCCCTTCGGCCTTCTCACCATCACGCTTACCAACATCACTCCCCTGCCCGTTCATGCCACGCTCACCCTCCTGATGACCAACATCATCGGCACCGATGGCATCGTATCCGACCTAAAAGACAATGTTACGGAAACGGCTGAGGCCGCCGGCTGGCGTGGGATGAAGTTCTATAAAGCCCGTGAGCTGCGCACCGCCCAAAACGGCACCATGGCTTTCCTCACCGACGCACAGGAGGTGCACATTGCACGCCGTTGGCCCTTCCAGGGCAGTCCGTGGAATGGAGAGGCTTTGGGGATTATCGACTCGCTCCTTCAAACCGGTCGCTTACCCGATGCCGATCCGAACGTGCCCTGCCCCCCGTCGCCAAATGATACCTGGCATAGCTCCCTCACCATGGTGCTGCCACCTCTCGCTTCTAATGAAAGCCGCACCGTGCATCTCCTCATTACCTGGCACTTTCCGCTGCGCAACCTTCAAGAGGAGGGCTGGTGGTCACCTGAAGCAGGCCAAGACCCCATCCAAACCAACTGGTACGCCACCCAATTTCAGGATGCGCTGGACGTGGCGCGTGGTGTCATTCCACGCTTGCCGGATTTACGCGAGAAAACCATCGCATTCGTGAAGAGCGTTGTGGAGCATCCTGCTCCTCATGCATTACGCGAGGCAGCTCTTTTCAACCTCACCCCTCTGCGCACCCATACCTGCTTTCGGCTTGCCGACGGCACCTTCCTAGGCTGGGAGGGTTGCGCCGGCCAAAGTGGCTGCTGCATCGGCAGCTGCACCCATGTTTGGAACTACGAGGTTGCAACCCTGAGCCTTTTTCCAGACCTCCATCGAAGCATGCTCGAATCGCATCTTAACTACGGTGTTGTGCAGGATGGAGGCGAGCGGTTTCGTCTCTCTCTGCCCCTCATTAACCCGACCTGGTATGGCGCCGCTGCCGATGGGCAGATGGGGCTTATCGTTCGCGTCTACTCTCAATATCTCAACGATAAGGAGCACGACGGCGAAGCCTGGCTGCGAAAGGTCTACCCCACCGTAAAACGCATGCTGGCGTTTGCATGGCTTCCCGGAGGCTGGGATGCGGATAAAGATGGCGTGATGGAAGGCTCCCAACACAACACCTACGACGTAGAGTTTTTCGGTCCGAACCCGCTCTGCACCGGCTGGTATCTTGCTGCCTTAGAGGCGACGGCGCGCATGGCCGAGATCGTCGGCGATGCCGATTTTGCCAACACCTGCCGAGAGTTGCGTAAGAAGGGCGCCTATTGGGTAGATAACAACCTCTATAACGGCCAATACTATCAGCAGCAGATCACCGCCCCTCCCGCGCAGCCGGCCCCCATGACCGCCGTCACCGGTGAGTATCATAATCCCCATCCGCAGTTTCAACTCGGCGAAGGCTGCCTTATTGACCAGCTTGTGGGTCAATACCGTGCAAACCGCTGTGGGCTGGGCGATCTTCTGGATCGTTTCCACATTCGTCAAACGCTCGCTTCCATTTTTCAGTACAATCACCATGAGAGTCTGCGCGATCACTACAACAACATGCGCACCTTCGCCACGCCGGAGGAGGCCGGAACCGTTATCTGCTCCTACCCTCTCGGCCATCGCCCGGAACGCCCCTTCCCCTATTTTGGAGAGTGCATGACGGGCTTCGAATATCAGTTCGCCGTCCTGCTTCTGGACTATGGGATGCGCGATGAGGCCGTACGGGTTGTGGAGGCCGTACGCAATCGGCATGACGGCAAAAAACGCAACCCCTTCAACGAGCCGGAATGCGGCAGCTACTATGCCCGCAGCATGGCCGCTTGGGCGCTTCTCAAGGCGTGGGAAACTACCTCCAAGGCGATATAATATTTTTCAAAGGCAAACAACTATATGGCAACAGACGGCCCATCAAATTGGGGTTTTGAAGTGTGCTGCTCTATTCAAAAAATCGAAAGATTTCTAGGAACCCTTCATTTGCTCTCACCTTGTTTGGGGAAACGTGCCTCTCCCCAAGCTTTGCTTTCTTCATGTCGGCTTTTAACTCCTCCAAGCCTAACTTTCTTCAAGCGGAATCTCTCCCCAACAGAATGTGCAGTCTGCATTGTGAATTGTAACAACTTTAGCAATAAGCACATAAAGAGAATAGGTGATTTTCTTTAACTTGAATCAGCAAAAAGTTTATTTAATCGACTTGATTCACCAATACCGTATCGTGGCGTTCGCTCTCCACAGGTTCCGGATAGTCCAAAACGTAGTGCAGACCGCGGCTCTCATGCCGCTGCAAGGCCGATTCCACAATTAACCAAGCGACCTGGGCAATGTTGCGAGCTTCCCATAACGCCATGTCGGAAGCTAGCCCCACCTTAAGCAAATTTAAAGCCGCCTCTATCTGCTCCCGTGCCTGCAGCAGCCCGGCGGTCGTGCGTACAATGCCCACATTGCGTTGCATGATCTTCCTGATCCGTCGAACGACTTCTTGCCCCTCCGACACTGCCATCGGCTCCCCTAACTGCTCCTCTATCTCCGCAAAAGCCTCGTTCTTCTCTTCCTCCGTCAGCGGTTCAGAGGCAAACTGTAGGCTATGGGTTGCCGCCCGATGCCCAAAAACCATCGCCTCCAACAGCGAGTTAGAGGCCAACCGATTCGCCCCATGCACGCCTGTACAGGCCACCTCACCGGCAGCGTAAAGACGCCTAATGGGCGTGGCACCGTGAAGATCGGTGACAACTCCACCGCACTGGTAGTGTTGAGCCGGCGCTATGGGAATGAGATCGCGGGAGATGTCAATGCCCACCTCCAAACAGCGCGCATAGATGGTTGGGAAGTGGCTCTTAAGCTTCTCCTCAGGAATATGCCTGGCATCGAGATAGACACAGTCTACTTCACGCCGCTGCATCTCACTGACAATAGCCCTCGCGACCACATCGCGCGGCGCCAGCTCTTTCAGAGGGTGATAGCGCTCCATAAACGTCTCTCCATCCTTATGGCAAAGCTTTCCTCCCTCCCCACGCAACGCTTCGGTAATGAGAAAGGCACGTGCCTTAGGGTGGTACAGTGTGGTAGGATGGAACTGGATGAACTCCATATTGGCTATCGGGGCCCCAATGCGCCATGCCATCGCCACTCCATCGCCCGTGGCGACCTCCGGATTGGTGGTGTGTTCGTAAACTCGTCCGCATCCACCGGTTGCCAAAAGAGTGGCCCGAGCGCGGAAAGCAACATAATTCCCAGTCCCTTCATCCAGAGCCAAGACGCCAGCACAAACTCGATGCCCTCCAAGCCGGCGCACCAGCAGCTCACAGGCAAAGTAGTGTTCGAGTATCTCCACCGAGGGCTGCTTGCGCACGGCCTCCAGCAACGTCCGTTCGCACTCCCATCCTGTGTAGTCGGCCGTATGCACAATGCGATTCCGAGAGTGACCGCCCTCCCGCCCCAACGCCAATATCTCCTCGCCATCCGGGCCTATCTCCGTATTGAAACGGGCGCCTAAGGCAATAAGGTCGCGAATGCGCTCCGGCCCCTCGCATACCAAAATCTCAACCGCATCGGGATGGCAAAGGCCGGCACCGGCCACCAACGTATCGTTGCGATGAAGCTCCAAAGAATCGTCCTCACCTAAAGCGCCTGCGATACCCCCTTGCGCCCAACTGCTGTTTGCATCGGTGCGCGATTTCTTGGTCAATAGGGTAACGTGCCCATAGGGCGCCAGCCGCAAAGCGTAGGTTAGCCCGGCCAGCCCGCTGCCTATCACCAGATAATCCGTGTCAAGAACCTTCATCGTCCTCTCTCCTCAACCTAATAGAACGGCCCCGATCACTCTTCGAATCGGGTGCCTCCGTAAAGCACCCTCGCCCTCTTTTTGAAAATCAGGGATGCTCCTCGATCAAAGCCTTCGCCCCGTGTTCGAGCATCCTACGGGCCAACGTCGTCCCCACCTCCCTTGCACGAGAGCGAAGCCCGGCGTGCGTATCAAAGAGCCGCTGCCTTCCATCCGGGCTTATCACAACCGCATCGAGCACTACCCAATCCCCATCAAGATAGGCCGAAGCGCCCATCGGAACCGTGCAGCCACCGCCCAAAGCCGCCTGGAAGCTCCGCTCCGCCTCCAAGGTGCAGGCCGAGTCGGTGCAGTGCAACGTGGCAAAGAGAGCCATAAGGTCTGCTCTATCTGCCCTCGCTTCCACGGCTAAAGCCCCCTGCCCAGGGGCCGGCAGGCAGACCTCTTTAGGGAGAATCTGCGTGATCAGCCCCTCCCACTCCGCTCCCAGCCGATGGAGGCCGGCGTAGGCCAAAATCAGAGCATCGCACTGCCCCTCTTTCAATTTACGCAGGCGGGTATCGAGGTTGCCGCGCAGCTCCACAAACCGAAGGTCAGGCCGGATATAGGCCAGTTGTGCCCGCCGTCGAGCGCTGCTTGTGCCGATAACGGAGTCCTTCGGCAAAACCTCTAAACTGCAGGCCTCCCGCGCGATCAACACATCATTGGCGGCCTCCCGCGGCGGAATGCAGATAATAGAAAGACCGTCCGGCAGCTCGGACGGTAGGTCTTTCGCGCTATGTATGCCCACATCTATCGCACCCTGCAGCAGAGCCTCTTCTATCTCCTTCACAAACATTCCTTTGGTGCCCACCTGCGTGAACGGTCGGTCACGCTGCTTATCGCCGGTGGTTTCAATAACAACCAGCTCTACCTCAATCTGAGGATGAAGCTGTTGTAACCTATCCGCCACCCACCGGGTTTGTGTTCGTGCCAAGAGGCTGCCGCGGGTGCCAAACCGCACCTTTTGAACGGGCGTTTCCACAGGACTTCTTCTACCTCATCTTTTTCTACGCATCACATAGCCCAGAAGCTTCGCGGAGAGGCAACTAACGACTTAACTCATCACGATAGTCGTAGTGGCGCGTATGCGCTTCCTCTAGGTATGCTGCCAGCAGATCGATGGCGCCCTGAATGTCCTCCACGTGCGCCATCTCGTTTACCGTGTGAACATAGCGCACCGGCACCGAAAGCGTAAAGGAAGGCACTCCACCTCGGCTGCGTTGTATTCCACCGGCATCCGTGCCCCCTCTTGGCAGCATCTCCAACTGATACTTAATTTGCCGCTGTTCGGCCACATCGCGGAAATGGCGCACGAGCTTTGGATGGCAGATCAGGGAGGAGTCGACGATCTTGATGGCGACCCCCTCGCCCAAACGGGTCACCTGCTCCGATTCGGGAGCGCCGGGAAAATCAACCGCCAGCGTAACATCCAAAGCGATCCCAATATTCGGCTCTAGGGCGAAGGCCGCCGTGGTGGCACCTCTCAGACCCACCTCCTCTTGCGTGGTGGCTACCGCGAAGATATGGGCGGGCACGCGCTTTTCTAGTTTACGAAGGGCTTCGATCATCACAAAAACCATGAGGCGATCATCTAAGGTCTTGCTCACGACCATGTCGCCCATGCGTGTGCAGGCGCGATCCATCGTCACCATATCACCGATCTCCACCAACTCCTTCACCTTCTCACCGGGCAGGCCTAAATCCACAAACATATCCTCTATTTTTAAGGCCTTGTTGCTCTCCTCCGGTGTCTGCAGGTGCGGCGGTTTGGTGCCCGGCATCAGCACCCCCGGCAACCGCTGACCCGAACGACTGTGCACAAACACACGTTGCGACACTAGATTACGAGGGTCCCAACCACCTACCGGCAGAAGTTTCAGGAAGCCACGGTTATCAATATGCTTGACCATGAAGCCTATCTCATCCATATGCGCCGCGATCATCACGCGCGGCCCTCCCTCCTCACCGCGCCTGTGACCGATAAGATTGCCCATGGCATCTACATCGAGAGTGTCTACCAGAGGCCTAAGGGCTTCGGCCACCACTTGCCGTATCGGCTCCTCACGACTTGGAATCCCCGGTGTTTCGCATAGCGTTTTTAGCAGTTCGAAATTCAAGGGCTTTCCCCTGCCTTTCTTTGAAAATTTGAACTAATAGTACCCGCATTCAAGCGACGTACCCTATAGTTTGCCCTTTAGGACTCCGATAATAGAGGGGAAAGCCATCTCTGGCCTGAATCCTCCCACGGAGGCGATCCCATTCGATGCTCATTAGAGAGTATGAAGCCAACTCCCTAAAGGAGTGTCTCACGCAGATACGCAACGAGCTTGGCCCGGAAGCCAT
>NZ_DATGLN010000070.1:0-2736 GCF_035294165.1 Chthonomonas sp. | reverse complement strand
AAGCTCCGTTTTGCTGATAGGGCGACCCTCCGAGTCGATCTCGTAAACGATGGGCACGCCGTTAGGAATATTGAGGTCAATGACCTGCTCTTCACTTAGATTATCGAGTTTCATCACGATGGCACGCAGACTATTCCCGTGTGCTGAAACCAGCACATTTTTTCCCGCTTTCACTTCCGGTAGAATTTTGTCGTAGAAATAGGGCAAAGCTCGTGCGGCGGTATCCGCCAGGCTCTCCCCGCCTGGAGGGCGAACCGAATAGCTACGGCGCCAGAGTTTCACCTGTTCCTCACCGAATTTCGCGGCCGTTTCCGCCTTGTTCAATCCCTGCAGGTCGCCATAGTGGCGCTCGTTCAGGGCCTCGCTCTCCTCTGTGGGCACGCTCGTTTGCCCGGCCGCATGAAGGCAGAGACGTAGGGTCTGTTTGGCGCGATCGAGCACCGAAGTGAAGGCTTTATCAATGTGAATGCCTGCTGCCTTAATCTTCTCTCCGGCCTCAATGGCCTCTTGTTCTCCTTGTGGGGTTAGAGGAACGTCCACCCAACCGGTAAAACGGTTCTCCAGGTTCCAGAGGGACTGCCCATGTCGCAAAAGAATCAACTTCGCCATAAAATAGCCTTTCTTGCTTGCAAAAGTTCGTCTTCAGAAGAGACTCTACCCCAACAAAGGGCAGAATGCAAGCTGGCGAAAATCGGAGGGATTGTGTTGGGAAAACCGCCGCAACTCCTCCTCTTCCTCATGCTTTCCTTGTCAGGGCGTGGAATCAATCCTTCTCCTCCCACACCGGATCGACGGAGCAGGTGCCGCACTCCGGCTCCTGAATGGCAACCCAACGCACCGTCTCCTCTATCTCATGCCAATCCACTTCATCGGGATGCACCAAAGTCCAGCCATCCATGAAGCAGCCTCGGAAGTCGAGGCAGAGGACGGCGATCCCCTCACCTCCCTCATAAAGAACGGCTACTTGGGTTCCCCATGCCTCCCATAGGGAACGACGTTCTTGTAGCTGCGCCTCTATAGTTCGGCAATGCGGACATGTGGGGCTATGTAACAGAAGCAGTAACAGGTTTCCTTGCGGAAGGCCAAGCGCTTGAAGAAGCTGCCGGCGCATTGGGAGGGGCCGGTGGCGGGGTAAGGCAATCGGGTTCATAGTAACACCTCATGGTTTTAAAAGAGCGACCCAACGCGAGAAGACCTGATGGCCTATCGTGTGTAAAGGCGCTAGGTGCTGTGCCGTCTCCGCAAGGATTTGATTCGCGTCGCCTCCGGCCTCTTGAACCTCCTCGGAGAAGGTACGAACCATGTCTTGGATCATCGTCTCGTTAACCTCCATATGGAACAGAAAGCCGTAGGCTTTATCTCCGTAACGAAAGGCCTGATGGGGCGTGAGGGCGGAGGAAGCAAGCGGCACGGCGCCTTGCGGCAAATCGAACACATCGCCGTGCCAGTGAAAAGCCATAAATGTGGGAGGGATGCTCTGCCACAACGGGTCGGCGGCAGCTTCGGGGGTAAGAGAGAGCCGATGCCATCCGATCTCTTTCTGGGCGCCTTTGCGTACCTCCGCGCCGAGCGTGGCGGCGAGCAACTGGCTGCCTAGGCAGATGCCCAAGATCGGTTTATTAGCTTCGATAGCTTTGGCGATAAGGCGCTGTTCTGCATCTAAGAAGGGGTAGCGCGCGCTGTCATAGACGCCCATGGGCCCCCCCATAATGATGAGGCCGGCGGCGGAGCTGAGGTCATGGGGAATGGGTTCTTCGGCGTAGGCATGCACGACACGAGGCAAAAAGCCTCCAGCCTGCAAGGCCTGTGCTATGGTGCCGATAGTCTCAATTTCGATGTGCTGGAGCACGAGGACGTCGGTCATGTTGTTGTGGTTTCCATTTCTGTTTTACGGAGCGATTTTTTCATTTTGCGGTGTGGGATGCCGGCATCTAGGAAAATATCACCCATAGCAGTATAGCCTAAACGTTCGTAGAATGGAATGGCCTGCAATTGCGCGTCAAGCTCAAGGTGACGTAAATTTCTTGCACATGCAAAATTTTCGATTGCTTGCATAATTTTTGTTCCGACACCCTTTCCCCGATGCTCGGACAGCACGGCGACTCGTCCTATTTTTCCAATTTCAGGCGATTTTTGAATCAAGCGTGCCGTGCCAATAACTTTATTGCTGTCTCTATCCTTTGCTACGAAATGAACGGCTTCAGAATCATAGGCGTCTAGTTCTTCCTCCTCCGGTACCCCTTGCTCCGTCACAAAAACCTCTAGGCGCACGGCAAAGGCCTCCCGAAGCAAGGCCTCCTCCTCTACACGTATCACCTCATAGTTCATCTCATCTCCTCCCTTTCTCTTTACGCACGAAAGTGGCCGCTTCTGCGTATGGAAACAAAAAAAAAGAGCCTCCATCCCGCGAAAAAACCTTCCTGTGCCGTTCCCTGCTGCAAATGTAAGAAAATTTTTTACGGATTCTGCCGCACCCCTTGTTTTATGTTCCATTCTCTTGTATAATGTAAGTTGTAAGCGCCACGTCTGCAGACCGGTGTCGTAGCCGGCTCGCTTTCGCTTACGCCAAAAGGTCTATCCTTTAGCAAGCTGAAGCATCTGCAGACCACGCTTCCTAAACCTGTTAGGCAGGTTCATTCCACACTAAATGGATAGAGGGACAAGCGTGATAAGCGAACAGCAGCGCCATCTCCCCGCCAGTCACCATCGTTTTGCGGATATGCAAGACGCCGAAAT
>NZ_DATGLN010000069.1:0-7950 GCF_035294165.1 Chthonomonas sp. | reverse complement strand
GCTTGAGGACGCGCTTGGCCGTGTGGCCGACAGCATTTCCGTCATCGGAACCGTTTTACTGGGTATAGCGCCCGATATGACCGTTCTGCCGCCCCTCGATCAGAACCCTATGAACCAATCTCAGGTCTATCAGGTTCAGCTAGCCCTCTCTAACGGAGGCCTTCATACCATCTCGCTGGTGAAGTTGGGCATGCTCCTCGACAAGATGTCGGCCAACTTTCAGTGCAACCCTGCCGACGCCGCCGTCTTCCCAAATCTCGCTCCGGGGCAGGCGGTCGTGGCGAACTTCACACTGCATGCCCTGCCGATGGCCTCAACACCCCCAAGCGACTACCCGGCGGAGGTCATCTATACGGCCGGTGGCGGGCCGATACGGGTGACGCTGGGCCTAAACACAGAGTAACCTTTACGATTTTTTTCTAGGAGAACGATCAAGAATGTGCTCGCAAACGGTTTTTAAAACTACTGCTCGACCCGGCCAACGCTTGGTGGTGCTTTGGGCGCCTCTTCTGGCCGGCCTCTTTCTATTGCTGGGGTCGTTGGCGGCGGCACAAGCCGATATCAAGATAACTTTTGACCTTAAAAATGGCGACCACATTAGTGATGTCGCGCGAATTGTAGCCCATGTGTCTAGCCCCAGCCTTATCACCGAGGTGGATTTCTATGTGGATGGGCAGGAGAGGGCAAAGGCGACGAGTGTGCCCTATGAGTTTCTTTGGGATACCATTCCCGACAAAGAGGGGCCTCATACCTTAAAAGTCACCGCCATGGATATTGACGGTGACACGGCCTCGGCTACGCTGCAACTTGTTATTGATAACCATCTCGAGCAGGGCGCTGAGGCGTTGGCCCAAAAGGCCCGGCAAGCTTTAACCGTCAGCGACCTCGATACCGCGCAACGCTACAGCCGACGCGCCCTAAAGGCCGATCCGAATAACGTGTTGGCCGCGCGCGTGCTCGCCAAAATTTATGCGCAGACAGGAGATTATGAGAAAGCAGAACAGCTGTTGGCCGGCCTGAAAAACATCAACAGCAGCAGTGAGGCGATGTTAGACCTTGCCTCCTATCGCATGCGCATTGCCCTGCAGCCGGGGGTGGACGAGCAGCACGCCGTAGACGAGATTCAGGCGGCACTTGCGCTTCAACACAAGGCCGCCGATCTGGCCGTGGAGGCCGTGCGCTCCAACAAAACCAGCACCCCACTGGCCTTAGGCGATGCCCTGTTAAATGCCGGGCACTACCAAGAGGCCGTAGACACCTACAAGCCGCTTGCCTCCGGCGAGAAGGCCCCCGTTGAAGCGGTAAACCGCCTCGCGTTGGCCTATATCTACACGGAACAGTATAGGGATGCATCGAGCTTATTGAGAATACTGCAGATCGAACGCCGTGCCGACGCGGTGTCGCGCGCGGTGGCCGGGCTGTTGTTGGTGCGCTTGCACTATCCCGATCGCGCTTTAACCTTTCTAAAGCCCGACATGGATCAGCCCTCTGCAGCGGACCTCATCGTCGCCTCATGGGCGAACCTGCAACTCGGAAAACGTCGGGTTGCTGCCGATCTCGCCCAGAAAGCTGCCGCCATGCTGCCGGACTCTGGCGATGCCGACTACTTGTTGGCGCTTACCTCCCCAGACCTAGGTATTGCCGATAGGGCGAGCGCCAGCGCGCTTTCTCTGGCCCCCTTCCAGCCCGGCCCCTATCTCGATTACGGGGTGCGCAAAGCCCTGCAACTTAAAGAACATCTGTTCAATATGGGGGTAGACCTCTGCGATATGGCCCTGCAAAACGACCCAAAATGCCCGAGCGCTCTCATTCTTAAGGCCTTGTTGCTTACCGAGCTAGCGCAACCGGAAAAGGCCTTCGTCATTCTCTCTAAACTGAACGCGGATATGCCCTCCGCCCCCGATGTGTTGTTGGCTTTCTCGGCCTACTATCTGGCCAGAAAGAACTCGGCGGAGGCACAACGCCTTTTCGAACTAGCTACAAAAACAGCCCCTCCTGTGATGAACCTGCAGCTTCCTCTCGATCCGCTGCCAACCATCGAGTTGCTGTTTCGGAGAACAGGGTATGATGCCGTGCCGTTTCTTAATCTAACAACGCTCTATCCTCCGCCGCCGGCAACGGCTATGCCTTAAGGGAGCGATCCAAAGCCGTGCCGATGAGTGAACAGAGTGCCTTCCGGCAGCTTGCCCCTCTTTACGATACCCTGATGCACGAAGTGCCTTATGAAGAGTGGGCACGCTATCTGGAACGGCTTCTTCAAGAGCGACAGGCGCAGCCAAAGCGTGCCCTCGACCTGGCTTGCGGCACAGGCAATGTCGCCGAGCATCTCCACGCGATGGGGATGGAGGTGGTCGGGGTGGATGTTAGCCCCGCGATGATAGAGGAGGCAAGGCGCAAGGCCGCTGAACGCCAACTGCCCATTCGCTACTATGTGCAGGATGCCGCTGCGCTTGAGCTTCCAGAAGTCCCCTTTGATCTCTGCGTGAGCCTCTTTGACAGTCTTAACTACATTACTGAGCCGGAACGTCTGGCAAAGGCCTTTCAGCGAGTGGCAGCCCATCTGGTGGGAGGAGGGCTGTTCATTTTTGATCTCAACACCGAATATGCTTTAGCGAACCGCTTTTTCGACCAGAACAATCTCGGAAGCGATGAACCGCTTCTTTATGATTGGCGAAGTACCTACTTTCCTGAAAAACGGCTCTGCCGTGTGGATATGCATTTCACCTGGCGAGCGCCCGATGGCTCGCAGAGGGTTTTCGACGAGGTGCATTGGCAATACGCCTATCGAGAACAGGAGGTGCGCGCTTTTCTTACTCAAGCCGGTTTTGACCAGATCGCCGTCTATCATGCCTACACACTGCGCCCGCCGGCACCCTATTCCGATAGGCTGTTCTATGTCGCCCGCCTATCTCCAACGCCTAAGCCGTCTCCCGAATAACCTCAAGAAGAGTGTCTAAACCCCTCCAAAGCGTCTCTTCGGGAATGTTGAGCGGTGGAATGAGACGCAGGGTGGCATTGTCTACCGCAGGGTCTCCTATACGGGCACCACAGGTGAGCAGGAGCAGGCCTCTTTCCCTTGCCCTCTGCTTGATCTGCTCACAGCGTGCGTAGTCCGGTTGACCCTGTGTGTTGCGGAACTCTATGCCTATCATGAGGCCCAAGCCGCGCACATCGCTTACCCCATAGGTGCCGATGAGGGGACGAAGACGCTGTTGAACCGCTTCTCCGAGCCTTGCAGCGCGTTCCACAAGGCCCTCGCGCTCAAGAATGTGCAGGGCAGCCAAGCCGGCAGCGCAGGCCACCGGGTTGCCCCCAAAGGTGGTACCATGCTCACCAGGCTCCCATTTGTCCATCAGAGCCTTGCGTGCCGCCAAACCGGCCAAAGGTAACCCTCCTCCCACAGCCTTCCCGAAAACGAGGATGTCAGGCTCTACGCCTAAGTGCTCGAAGCCAAACCACCTGCCTGTGCGCCCCCAACCGGTCTGAATCTCATCGGCTATAAGCAGCACATGGTGCTTGCGCAAAAGCGCTTGCATGTGTTGTGCCATGCGGGGGTCTAGAGGCACATAGCCACCCTCGCCCTGAACCGGTTCGAAGAAGAGCGCCGCGATCTGCTCTTTGCGCTCCTCTAGTATCCGTTCAAGCGCCTCGAGACAGCAGCAGGGACGTTTTTGACCGTTGAGGCAACTCTGACACCGCGGTGCAGGGAGGTGATGAATGTGTTCGCGAAGCGAGGATAGCAGCCCCATGTACGGGGCACGATGCGCGATTTTGGAGTAGGAGAGCGCCGTGGCAAAGAGCGTGCGGCCATGAAACGCGCCGGAAAACGCGAGAAACTCGCTGCGCCCGGTTGCCTTCAGCGCAAGCTTGGCGGCTGCGTCAATGGATTCGCTGCCGCTGTTCATGAAAAGAAACGTCCAGGGGGAGGGGCCGGGAAGCAGACGATCGAGAAGACGGCGCATCCACGCGGCAAGTTCCAGCTGGGGCGCGTGACGCATGGTATCCGACACGTGGAGCACCCGCTGCGCTTGAGCGCTAATGGCCTGTGCGATTTCGGGGTGCGTGTGCCCGCAGGCGTGCACGGCAATGCCCGCCGTAAAGTCTATAAGATGATGCCCCGCATAAGTATCAATCTCGGCACCATGCGCCTCTTGGGCTACCTCCTTGGTTTCGTATCCGAGCACCTCGGCTAACAGGCCCTCTTCATTGAGGGCGAGGATATCCTGGGTTTTTGTCATATGGTCATCCTTTCTCCGATCGCAGCATGTCGGCGCACCCTCTTTCAAATTGTCGGAAAGAGGAGCGATCTTTCGCAAGAAGCCTATCAAAAAGTTTGAGGAGCCTTCGCATCTCTGCGTCGGCCCCTCTAAATTGGGAAAGATGAAGTTGGGCGCGACGCCTGCCGCCGCGCCTCCGCGCGACGGCTACGTGCCGGTCATCATAGTCTGTTGTGCGTCTGTGCGGTCACCGGTTGCCGCCTCGATATCTTGGGCATACTGCAGGATGCTAACCTGCGAGGCCAAAGAGGCGGCGATTTTATGGAAGGCGCAGGCCGCTTCCGATTCGGGAGCCCCGATAACCACAGGCAGGCCCGAATCGCCGCCCGCGCAGATGGCGGCATCGAGCGGAATACGACCAAGGAAGGGGACATCGAGCTGTTTGGCAGCCATCTCGGCACCGCCCGAGCCAAAAGGCCCGCCGCTCATGTTCTCCACAACCCCAAGAATAGGGATGGGACGTTCGCGATTTTGAGAAAGCATGCGAAACATGGCGACGCTTTTGTTGGCGATCTCTTGTGCCACCAATTGAGGGGTCATGACCACAAGCACGCCGGAAAGGGGAACAAGTTGCGCCAAACTCAGCGGGGCATCGCCCGTTCCGGGGGGAAGGTCTACAATGAGATAGTCCTGTTCGCCCCACAACACATCGCCGAGCATCTGTCGCACCGCGCTGGCCACCATCGGCCCGCGCCACACTACCGCTTTATCCGGTTCCAAAAGAAAACCAAGCGACATCACCAAAACGCCGTGCGCCTGCACAGGCACGATCTTAGGACCCGCCGGTGTCTCCTTCATAAGGGGGCGTTGACGCACGCCCATCATGGTCGGCAGGGAGGGGCCGTAGATGTCGGCATCGAGCAAACCCACTTTCGCACCGGTTTTGGCGAGGGCGATGGCGATGTTGGCGGCCACGGTGCTCTTGCCGACCCCGCCTTTGCCGCTGGCTACGGCGATCACATGGCGCACTTTGGGAATAAGCTCTCCGGGGTTGGGGCGAGAGCGCACCTGCGCCGTCATCTCAATGTTCACTTGCTCGACGCCGGGAAGGGAACGCACCGCCTTCTCGGCCTGTATCTTCAGCATGTCTTTCACGGGGCAGGCTGGCGTTGTTAGCTCAATGCGGAGGGCCACGTTTCCGCCGCATACCCGAACGTCTTTTACAAAGCCAAGCGTTACAATATCTCGGTGGAGATCGGGGTCTTCCACCACCCGCAACGCCTCTAAAATCTGTTCTTTACTTATTTCGGCCATTTGCACAGTTCCTTAAGCGCCCTCAACTTCTCATTCTACCCCACTTGAGGGGCAAAAGCAAACATCGCAGCGCCGGTGAGATGTTTTTGTACCGTTACTCAAGATACGATTCGCCGGCACTTTCCGTTCGTACGAGGGTGACGCTCTGCTAAGGCTTTAGCCGTGCAGCTTCCAAGCAACGCACGAGCCACCGACTTTGTGCGTGAGCCGTTGCCGGGACAAATACCGGCCTGAGTCCAGAATACACTTGCTGAGGCGGTGGTTGCAAACCAGGTTCTGCACCTTCAGGTCTTCCAAAGCAATCAGGTCACAGTTCTGTATGGTACACAATCAGGCGACCCGGATGTTTGTCTCACCGGTAGCTTAGAGGGTTGTTTTCCCTATCGTTAGCATAGACTATTAAGTCAATAGAGGCAACCACCATCTCTGGCTAAAGCGACGCGGCTTTCTCGCGGGCTAAAGCCCTAAATTGTAAAGGAGGGTGGATCGTCTACCTATTATTGAAATAGGCGCAGGTACAATGAAAAATGAAGAAACAAGGGCCAGAAAAGACGATGGGGTTTACACCAAGACAGCCACCGCTAATCGCGCTTTTAACCGATTTCGGGACGCGAGACACCTATGTGGGCGTTATGAAGGGGGTCATCCTCTCGATAGCGCCTCAGGCGCAGATTGTTGACCTTACCCATGAGGTGACCCCGCAAGCCGTGCTGGAAGGGAGCGCGCGGTTAGAGGCCGCTCTGCCCTACTTCCCTGCCGGCACGGTGTACGTGGCTGTGGTAGACCCCGGTGTGGGCAGCGAACGGGAGGTGTGTGTGGTCGAAACGGAGGTTGCGCGTTTGGTGGCGCCGGATAATGGCCTGCTAACACTGCCGATTCGCAAGCAGCGTCCGCTGAAAGTGGCGAAGTGGAGTGCCCATGTAGGAGGTGCCTATGTGTTGCCTCGTATCAGCGCGACTTTTCACGGCCGTGATATTTTTGCCCCTCTCGCAGCCCACCTGGCGCAGGGGCTGCCCCTAGAGGCCATCGGAGCGGTTTGGGAAGCCTCCGAGGCCTCTTCACTGCCGACGCCCTCCCCCTCGCTCCCCTTGCGCCTTTTGGAGGTGCCCGTGCCGCTGACCCTTTCGGATGCACAGGGGCGCCCAGCGCTAGAGCTTACCGTGCTGTATGTGGATCGGTTCGGAAATCTTATTACCAATTTGGATGAGGAGACGCTGGATCGCTGGATGGGCGATAGGGGCATCGGGGAAGAGCGACTATGCGTGCGATTCGAGGCCGGTGAGGCGCCCTTGGTGCGTACTTTTTCCGATGTGGAAGTGGGCTGCCTGTTGGCCTATCGAGGGAGTGGAGGGCGCCTTGAGTTGGCGATTCGAGAGGGAAATGCGGCAAACACGCTGGGGCTGCACACCGGTAGCAAACTCTATTTAGTGGTAAAACCATGAACGAGAGGCCAACCCGACTTCAACTGGTGATTATCTCTGGAGCCTCCGGCTCCGGAAAGACAACCGCCTTACATAGCTTTGAAGATGCCGGCTACTTTACCGTAGATAACCTGCCGCCTGCTTTGCTGCCGAGTCTGGCGACGTTTTGCTTAGAGAACGATTTTGCGAAGGTTGCGGTTGTGGTAGATGCGCGTGTTCGTGAGGCTGTTCGGATGTTTGAACCCAACGTGCGCCTTTTGCGCGACCAGGGCCATTCGGTAAAGGTTCTCTTTCTGGATACGGAAGACCACGTACTCGTCGCCCGTTTCAAGGAGAGCCGAAGGCCGCATCCGTTCTATCACCCTCTGGCGCAGCCGCAGATAAAGAGCATCGAAGAGGCCATTGAGGTGGAACGTACTCTCCTGGAGGAAGTTCGCGCCATGGCCGACCGCGTTGTGGATACAACCACGCTAACCCCCATCGCACTGCGCCATCAGTTACAAGATATGTATGCGGATGCAGATGCGACGGGCATGCAGATCGTGGTGCTTTCTTTCGGCTATAAGTACGGCATTCCGGTGGACGCCGACCTTGTTTTCGATGTACGGTTTCTCTGTAACCCGCACTATGTGCCGGAGTTGCAAGCCCATGATGGCCGTGACGACGTGGTGAAGCAGTTTGTGTTTTCCGATCCGAGGGCCAAGCCGCTGTTGGAGAAGATGGAGGCCCTCATTGATTACACCCTTCCTGAATATGAGGCGGAGGGAAAGGCCTACCTCACCATCGCGATAGGCTGTACTGGCGGCAAACATCGTTCGGTGGTGTTGGCCGAAGCGTTGGCCGCTTATCTGCGCGGGCGAGGGGCACACGTTGCCGTGCGACATCGCGATCTGCCCGAACCGTCTCAAGGCAAGGAGGCCTGAACGATGAACCGACGCTCTCCTCTTTGGAAATGGCTCTACCCCGGCATGCATGTTAAGCGCTGGATCGCTTTGGGG
>NZ_DATGLN010000068.1:0-25334 GCF_035294165.1 Chthonomonas sp. | reverse complement strand
GGTATCGGCCAACATGCTGCAGTTCCAGGTAGGGGGGAACGCGGGTCAGTTGGTTCAGGCGAGCTTGGGCAACATCCGTGTGGTGAACTTAGGCAACACGGTGGTAGCGGGCTACAACTTGTCGAACATAGATGTGACGACAGGTCAAGGGGCGGAGAACGCGATACGGATAGTGGATCAGGCGATTTCTCAGGTATCGCAGTTGCGTGCGAACTTGGGGGCGTTGCAGTCACAGACGTTGCAGGCGACGGTGAACTATCTGGGGATAGGGGTTCAGAACCTCTCGGCTTCGGAGAGCCAGATACGGGATACGAATGTGGCTCAGGAGGTGGTGAACCTAACGAAGAACCAGATTATCGAGCAGTCGGCAACGGCGATGTTGGCACAGGCCAATACCGCTCCTCAGTTGCTGCTCAAGCTCTTGCAGTAGTCTGGAACGAGCCATTGGAGAGACGGATCAAACTCCGTCTCTCCTTTCTCAATCTTTGGTTGGATTAGGAAACGTGGGATGTAAGGAGTGGGTAAGAAATGGTCAATTCGGTAAATTCAAACAATTCGAGCAACTCACTGAGCGGTTCTAATAGTTCCTCCAACACAACCTCTTCGAATTCCAGCAATACCTCTAATTTGTCGAATACAGGAACCAGCGGCAGCAACAGTATAAACATTCCCGGTGCCGGGTTGGTGAGCTTTTCCGGTTTAAGCACGGGCATTGATACGAATCAGATCATCCAAGAGATGGCTACCATCGCCCGCCAGCCGGAGACGATCTACCGGCAAGATATGCAGCAGATACAGGCACGTCAAGCTGCCTACAACGCTCTGAGCGCGCAACTGCTTACCCTGCAGACGGCTGCTCTCAACCTGGATACCTACAGTACGTTTCGCGCGATGACGGTAAGTTCCAGCAACCAGAATGTGGTCACGGCAACCGCGCAGCCAGGAGCACAAGCAGGAACGCATACGATTACGGTAAATGCGTTGGCACAAGCCGAGATGATCAGCACCGCTGCACAGACCAGTCAAACTGCTCCTCTTGGTTTCAGTGGCCAACTGTTAATTAACGGTAAGGCAATTAACGTTAGCGCTGCCGACAGTTTGCAATCTTTGGCAACCAACATCAATTCGGCACAGGCCGGCGTCCGTGCGGCCATTATCTCTCCGTCGCAGGGGCAGTACTATCTAACAATCGCCAGCGTGAACACCGGGTTGGCAGCTCAGATTAGCATAGCCGATGTGGGCAACGGCAATCTGTTGCAGCAACTCGGCATCGCGGGAACGGGCGGTCGCATTCGTCACCCGCTCTCATCAAGTGGTGGTGGAGCCGGCTCCGATCTTTTTACGGATAGTGTCACCCCGATCTATACTTTGGAAGGTCTTTCAAGTGCGCCCGCCGGCGATGTGCAGATACAGTTGAATAACGGCAGTTTTCAGACGGTGCATATTGACCTCAGCCAGTCGCTGAGCCAGATCGCTTCGGCGATTAACGCGGCGCTTGGCACGAATGCAGCATCGGTGCAAAACGTAACCGATCCCTATACCGGTCAGGCGAAGCAGCAACTTCAGATTGCCGGTGCCACGGGCTTCGTGGATAGCAACAACGTACTTGCCGATTTGGGCATCTACCAGGTGAATCTGGCGCAAGGCAGAGAGCTTGCACAGGCACAGGATGCCAGCTTTACCTTGGATGGCATTGCCGCCACACGTCCCACCAACTCCTTTTCCGACGCGATTTCTGGGGTTACGATCAACCTACTACAAGCTTCCAACGGTTCTTCTGGTCCTGCGACTGCAACAATTACCATATCCAGCGATACGAGCACGATCCAGAAGGATATTCAGGACTTTGTTCAGACCTTCAACAGCACGATTGATATGATCGATCAGCAGTCGCAGTACGATCCAAACACAGGTCAGACGGGCATCCTATTCGGCGACTCGACCATCGAGAGCTTAAAGAACACACTCACCGCAATGGTCACCGGGCAGGTGCCTGGCTTACCTTCGAGTTTAAGCCTTCTGTCGCAGATAGGAATCACGCTGGATCAGACCGGCCATCTCAACGTTGACCAAAATGCTCTTAGCCAGGCGCTTTCTACTAACTTACAGGGGGTGGCGCAACTGTTTCAATCTTCCGGTTCGGCAACCGATCCCAACGTGCAGTTCGTGACTTCCGGCCCTAACACCCAGCCTAGCCCTCCCCAAGGTTATGCGATCGTCATCACCCAGCCGGCCACACAGGCCCAGCTTACAGTAGCCTCACCTCAAACTCAGCCTCTCGCAACAGATGAAACCCTTACCTTTGGTGGTCCGTTGTTCGGCACGCCCGCAACGACTTCCGGGACATTGACGGGGCCGAGTATTACACTGCATGCAGGAAGCACGGCGAGCGACGTGGTAAACCAAATTAATTCCGACCCGGTTATCAGCGCGGTAGTCTCGGCTTCCCTGGATTCTCAAGGACGCCTACAACTCACGTCAAAGCAGTATGGAAGCCAAGCCACTTTCGATGTGGTCTCCTCCGCTCCGGCTTCGGCAAGCTCGACGGGAATCGGCACGACGATTCAGCAGGTAAGTGGTCAGGATGTGGCGGGAACTATTAACGGTGAAGTGGCCACCGGCCATGGGCAGTTTCTCACCGATACCCAGCAAGGAACTAATGGAGTTGGCCAAGGACGTGCGGTGGGGTTGGAGGTACGTGTAACGGCCACCCAGCCCGGCACCTATGGAACGGTCAGTTTTACAAGCGGTGTGGCAGATATGTTGAAAAACTTTCTTAACACCCAAACCGACCCCATTACCGGTGCTCTTACCCTAGCTGTCAATCAGATGCAGACACAATATCAGGACGATCAGCAGGCTATTAACGATATTGAAGCCAATATCGCCCTCCAGGAGCAGATGTGGCTTCAGGAGTTTACGAATATGGAACAGGTCGTTTCTAACTTAAGGGCATCCAGCGCTGGTCTTGCCATGTTCGGCGCTAGCTTGCTGCCGTCCTCTTCTGCATCATCCTCTGGGAGCAGTGCAAGCACCGGAGGTTAGGGGTTTTGTTCTCTGTCGTAGGGGCCTCAGGCCTTCTGCGAGCACCCATAAAACGTATACCGATTTCGCATAAAACTAACCTATTTTGAAGGGGAAGTACGTCTGCCATGAATTCTAGAGGGTCAGACGCATCGCAAAATCTACTACCGGCCACGTCAGGCGAAAAGCCTAAAGGCAGTTCTACATCAGCCACAAGCTTGAAAAACCGCAACCATCGCTACCGAAAAACACAAATCGAGACGGCCAGCCCTGCCCAACTCATTCTCCTGCTTTACGAAGGTGCCATCCGTTTTTGCGACCAAGCTCTTGAGGCCATGGCACAGAGGAATCTCACCGAGCAACATGCGAACTTGGTGAAAGTGCAGGAGATTGTCGGGGAGCTTATGGGGGCGTTGAACCAGGAGGCAGGGGGCGAACTTGCAGTGAATCTGCGGCGCATCTATCTCTACATGCTCGAAAAGCTTGTGTTGGCCAACCTTTACGATAAGCAAGAGGTGGTGCAACACGTACGGGATATGCTGCAGAGCCTGCACGATGCCTGGGCCGAGGCGGCTCAAAAGCTGCTAGAGCAGACCGTGTTAGAGACGGCAGAAAGCCTCTCAGAGACCGCACGCTTAGGAGACCGCCATGTTTGAAGAAGCCGATACCGATCTCCTAGAGGTTCCTACTGCTTTAAAGCGCATGCATCTTCTCGCACAGCGGATACAACAGGCCGTTGCACACAGCGAGTTCGGCGCACTGCCCGCACTTGCTGCGGAGTTGCCGGCACTACTCGAAGAGTGTCGGACGGAGGGGCAACTCTCTAATAACGCGGCGACTCTGCGTCTGGTGACAGAGACGTGCCTGCTGCTCGATTCCTGTGCGGAACGTGTGGAGGAGGAGATGCGTCGGCTTCAAAAGCGTCTGCAGAAGTTGCGCCGAGGACGTAGGTTGACGGCAGTAGTTCGTGCAGGGCGGTTGGCCAACCGCCCTGCAGGCAGACTAAAAGGCGAACTTTAGTCTCCTGCGGCACGCCACAGGCGACTGAGCGCTACGGCAAGGCCGGCCTTTGCGGCATCGAAGGGCAGAAACCAGGCGGCCCCGGCAAGAAACGCCTGATGAGCCGAAAGGTGCGCATAGAGAGCTAGCCAGGTACATCCGAAACCGTAGATAACGGCTATTCCCAACCCGCAGGCGGCAAGCTGTTGCAATCCGCTGCATTCCCTTTTTTGAGTAAGCCAACCGATGAGCCAAGCGGCTAGGGGAAAGGCTAACAGGTAGCCTGCAGAAGGTCCGCTTAATCCAGAGTTACCGAATGCAAAGATAGGCACTCCGCAAGCCCCTAAAGCCACATACTGCGCCTGGGCCACAAATCCCCAACGTGCACCCAGGATAAGCCCGGAAAGCAGAACCGCAAACACCTGCAGCGTGATGGGCACCGGTGTTGGTGGAATATGTACGGCGAGATGCGCTCCAAAAGCGGTGAGCGCAGTAAACAGAAGCGCCCCTTTCCACGAGCGCAAGCTCGTCCAGGAAAGCTGTTTTGGGAAACTTAGCGTGGTCTCTCGATACATCTAATCTCTCCTCACGATTGATAGAGGTTTTAGGCCATGAAAGCTCGATGAAAGTAGCATACCCTAAAACGATGTCTCAACGGGTAAGGTTACGACCTGTAACCCTTCGATAGGGTCTGTTTGCTTTTCTGCAGCAAAATTGCAGCAGCTCTTTCCTGTCTGCTGTTTGAGTTTGAGGGTTAAACTAAGGACATAGCGATAGCAGTTCAAAGTAAGAAGGTCTTAGGGAGTAGGAGTAGAAGGTACAATGGAAGGGTGGTAAGAGCACTCGTTCCAACACGAAAATCTTCCCCAGTGAGAGAAAGGAGATTTGATTAGAAAATGACCCATTCACCGGAACAGTGGCGTGCTTTGGCAACCCAACTGCGCGCCGATAGCATTCGTTGTACCACGGCAGCAGGTTCTGGTCATCCCACCTCCTCGATGTCGGCGGCCGACCTTATGGCGGTGCTTCTAGCCGACCACCTTCACTACGATTTCAACGACCCGCACAATTTACGAAACGACCGGCTTATCTTCAGCAAAGGGCATGCGGCTCCGCTGCTCTACGCTATGTTTAAAGCGGCAGGTGCTATTACGGATGAAGAGCTGATGAGCCTGCGCAAGTTTGGAAGCCGTCTTGAAGGGCATCCGGTTCCGCTTTTGCCCTATGTGGATGTGGCCACCGGCTCGCTGGGGCAAGGCCTACCGGCAGCTGTGGGCATCGCCTTCAGTGCCAAATATCTTGACAAGTTGCCCTTGAAAGTGTGGGTGCTGCTTGGGGATAGCGAAATGGCGGAAGGTAGCAACTACGAGGCCCTGCAGATCGGAAGTCACTATCAGCTAAATAATATTATCGCCATTCTAGATATGAACCGACTGGGGCAGCGCGGCCCCACCATGCTGCAGTGGCACGGTGAGGTGTATGCCGATCGGGTTCGGGCGTTCGGTTGGCACGCCATTCTGGTAGATGGGCACGATGTCGAAGCCATTCACAGAGCCTACAGTGAGGCGGAGAGTGCCGATAGGCCGACGATGATCATCGCAAAGACCTTGAAGGGGGCGGGGGTCTCCTTTCTGGCCGATAAGGAGGGCTGGCACGGTAGAGCGCTGCCGGCAGCCGATGCCGAAAAAGCGCTTGCCGAACTGGGCAACCCGAAAGGGGATATTCGCATTCAGGTGCAAGGGCATCGGCCCGGCGAGCCGGCCTATTTAGGCGAGCCGAAGCCTTTTCAACCTCCCCATTATGAGGTAGGAAGCCTGGTGGCTACGCGGGAAGCCTATGGCGACGCGCTTAAGGCGCTCGGGGCGGCCAAACCAACCGTTGTGGCTTTGGACGGCGAGGTAGGGAACTCAACCTTCTCCGAGAAGTTCATGAAAGAGTTTCCCGATCGCTTCTTTGAGGTGTATATCGCCGAGCAGCAGTTGGTAAGCGCCGCCGTGGGGTTGCAGGTCATGAAGAAAGTGCCCTTTGCCTCCACCTTTGCCGCCTTCTTCACGCGTGCCTACGACCAGATTCGGATGGCCGCCATATCTCGGGCCAACATCAACCTCGTGGGGTCTCATGCAGGAGTCTCCATCGGCGAAGATGGGCCGTCACAGATGGCTTTAGAGGACCTCGCCATGATGCGGGCCGTCTGCGGCAGCACCGTGCTCTACCCGTCGTGTGCCGTAACGGCCGCACACCTTACTGCTCAAATGGCTACACGTGCAGGCATTAACTATATGCGTACAACTCGCGAGAAAACGCCGGTGATCTACGGCCCAGACGAAAGCTTTCCCATCGGCGGCTGTAAGGTGCTGCGTGCTTCCTCCAACGATGTGGCCTGTGTGATAGGGGCCGGCATTACCCTGCATGAGGCGCTCAAGGCCTACGAGATTCTGAAAGCGGAAGGCCTCTCGGTTCGCGTTATTGACCTCTATTCGGTAAAGCCGATTGATGCGGCTACCCTCCGCCAGGCCGCTGCCGAATGCCAGAACCGTATTGTGGTGGCCGAAGACCATTGGCCGCAGGGTGGTTTAGGCGATGCCGTGCTCGATGTGTTTAGCACGCCCGACGTTCCTTGTCCAAAGATGAAGCGGCTTGCCGTCACAGAAATGCCGGGCTCGGGTAAACCACAGGAACTGCTTGATGCCGCCGGTATCAGCGCACCTTTCATTGCGGAGGCCGTGCGCTCGCTCGTGCGATAAACAGCATATACCGTTCTGCTTAGGAGGGCTGCCACACGTGGCTGCCCTTTATCATTTTTTTGCAGGAGAACCACTTCTCAAAAAATAAATAGCCCGCAAGTTGTGCCTTATAAGGGTGGAAGGAGGGTTGGATGAAAAAGCAACAACGTGCTTGCACGCGAAGGGAGATGCTAAGGCTATCCTCTGCAGGGCTTCTGGAGGCTGGCATCGCCTTAAGCTCCGCAGCGGCGGCACCGAGGCGAACACTCGCCTATCGGTGGGTCTATATCCAGTGCAATTTGCAGGTGGATGCAGAGGTCGCGAGGCTGAAAGGGATTCTGCAACGCGCGGCCGCGGCCGGATATAACGGTATCGTTTTGTCGGATTACAAGTTCGGCTTCTTGGATAGGGTAATACCGGTCTATTTTCAAAACGCTCAGGCCGTGCTGCAATCGGCAAAGCAGCTTGGGCTAAAAGTCTACACTACCGTCTGCCCGATCGGCTATTCCAATGAGCTTTTGGTAAATGACCCCAATTTAGCCGAAGGGCTGCCGGTGAGGGAGGCGACCTACAGGGTTCAGGGGCGGGAAGCCATTTTGGTGCCGTCTGCAAAGGCATCTCTGACAAATGGGGACTTTAGAGAGGCCAATGGAAATACTTTGGTGGGGTGGTCTTTTCAGGATAACCCCGGCGATTCCACCTTTGCCGACTCGGCAGTGGAACGCAACGGACTTCCTTCCCTGCGCATCGAGGAGTCGAAACACCGAAACGCGCGTATCATGCAAACCGTTTCGGTGGCCCCTTGGCGTCAGATGCGCCTTTCCGTGTGGGCGAAAACGGCGGATTTTCAGGGAGGCGATCAGGTGGGAAGCGTCGTTTTGGGCGCGGATGGTAAATCGCTTGCCTATATGCAGTGGGACTTTGCACCCAACCAAGATTGGCGCCAATACTCCGTGGTTTTTAATACCCTTCAGAATCGGCAGATCAACGTCTATTTGGGAGTTTGGGGAGGCCGTGGAGGAAAACTATGGTTTAACGGTGCGCGGCTAGAGGATGTTGGGCTATTGAACGTTCTCCGGCGCGACGGATGTCCTCTGGAAGTGCGTGGGGAGAACGGGCAACTGTATCGGGAAGGGGCAGACTTTGAGCCGATTTCCGATCCGTTTCTGATGAAGTCGCCGGGCGACTACGACATTCAGCATGAGCCGCCCAACATTCGACTCACCCAACAGAGCCGTATATCGGATGGGGAGAGGCTGTTTGTTAGTTTCTATCATCCTGTGCCTATCTACGGATGGGCGGTATCGTGTTGCCTGACGGCTCCCAAAGTGTATGCGTTGTTACGACATCAATTGGAGCTTGTTCAACGCTACTTCCATCCCGACGGTTTCTTTTTCGCGCATGATGAGATGCGTGTTGCAAACTGGTGCCGGTTATGTCGGGCAACGCATAAAACGCCGGGGCAGCTTTTGGCAGACAACATTCAAAGATGCGCCGAAATGGCACATGCTGTTAACCCACAGGCAGAGCAGTTTGTCTGGTCAGACATGTTCGACCCCTACCATAACGCGGTAGCCGACTATTATCTGGTCAACGGTTCTCTCACGCACTCTTGGGATGGGCTGCCGAAGCAGATGATAATCGTCAACTGGAACCGCGAACATGACAAGCAGAGCCTCAGTTGGTTTGGTGACAGGGGGTTCAAGCAGATATTAGCCGGCTATTACGATGGCCCTCCCGAATCGATTCGGGACTGGCTTCAGGATGCGCGTGGGGTAGCCGGAGTTGTGGGGGTTATGTACACAACGTGGCAGCAGCGCTTCGACGATCTAGAGGCATTTGCCAAGGCGGCTTGGGTTTAGCTGAATTAGGAATATCGTTAAAACGGCACATTTGGCCTATAGGAGTAGTGTTTGCACCGCATAGAGCTGTAAACGCTACTCCTATTTTTTTTATGTAATACTACATCATATTTGTTCTAAAATAATCTTTTTTGTTATAAAAAATGCGGTAACTTGGAATCTATTCTTCAAATGAACATTTACTACACAAAAATATCTCAAATCTAAGATGTGGCTAAAAAGGCGTAACTTTGCGTATAATGAAGCGTCAGATTTAGTGAGAGCTGCTTGCTGGATGCAACTAGAAGAAACAAAAGACGCGATTTTAAATCTAGCAATTCGAAAGGAGTTTAAAAAGATGAAGCGGGAGTTTAAATTAAAAGGTTTTACCTTAATAGAGCTGCTTGTCGTTATTGCGATAATAGCGATTCTGGCGGCCATTCTTTTCCCAGTCTTTGCCCAGGCCCGTGAAAAGGCGCGTACCATCAGTTGTGCCAGCAACATGAAACAGATCGAGCTTGGGCGCCAAATGTATGTGCAGGACTACGATGAGACCTATCCGGCCACGCGTATCTTCACTCCCAACGGTCAGCACGTTACTTGGCGTGCGGTGGTAATGCCCTACATCAAGAACGAGCAGCTGTGGATCTGCCCATCTGCCCCTTGGTCCTACAACGAGTTCTCTTGGATGAGGGCGGGCAATGGGGATGATGGATGTCTGCAAGACGGCAATATGACCCGACAGGATTGGAAAAACAACTACTGGCATTCGTTAGCTAACTATGCAGTGAACGGTAATCTGTTTGATCCGGGTGGCCCCAAGCTAGCCTCTATTCAGTATCCGGCAACGACCATAGACGTTCTCGAGACACGCGACTTCTGGCCTGATCTGGGCACGTGGACGATCGGCTGGAACTATAACGCCAACGGTGGAAGCCTGCCGTTTTGGCACAACACGGCCGGCAACTGGGCCTTTGCGGATGGTCACGTGAAGTGGATGAAGCTGGCGGCAACGATTGCCCCTACGTTCATGTGGAACCCCGATAACGACCCGAACGAGTGGTCGAACTGGGGCGGTGATCCTTGCGCAAGTGGGCCTAACAACGGTGCGGCCTTCGTCGCCTGCTTGCTGAAAGAGATTCCACCCGCGTATCGGTAAATCTACGATGAAGAGGTAAGCAAAATGCAACGAGAAGTCCATCCTGCAGTGATTGCGGTGGTGGTGGCCGTAGTGGTCGTGATCTTGGCCGTGATCGGCTATAAGGTGTTTGGGCCTACCAAACAAAACGTCTCGCCGGCCGAGTTCATGAAAATGAAAGCACACATGGTGCCACCGCCTAAATAGGCAGGTGTTCCAGCACAACTCTAATTCAAGCAGCTCTCTTGACAAACAACATTAGGGCTACCCCGCCGGGGTGGCCCTAATGTTTTTATACATCCTCTCTTTTGAAGGGCACAAGAAGCCAAACGATGATTTGGATGTGTGCTAACGGTGGCATCGCCATAGTAGGCTCTATACCGCGGAGCACCTCAGTAAGCCAGTGCTTCCCGTTCTAGCCAGACGAGGAGGCGGTTGCGTTGCGACGGGCAGATGGAGGTGATATAATGATAATTGCGGAAACAAGTTCAAGGCGGATTCGTCGGTTTGGCGAGAAGCTTTTGAGAGGAAATGTATGACACAGGTGATGGAAAGCAAAGAGGTGTCCCTAAGCCCCGATTTAACGGCTAAATATCATCAGTTGAAGCAGATACTTCGAGACATGGGGCAGGTCGTGGTAGGCTACTCTGGAGGGGTAGATAGCACCTTGGTGCTGAAGGTAGCCTATGATGAGCTAAAGCAGGGAGCGCTGGCGGTTGTGGGGAACTCAGAGGCCTTTCCAGAGGGTGAAGTGGAAGAGGCCGTGAAGGTGGCGCAACAGATCGGGGTGGAAGTGGTTCTAATCACGACCCATGAGCTATCCAATCCCCATTTCTCGGTGAACAACCCCAATCGGTGCTATCACTGTAAAACGGAGCTGTACACCCAGCTGCGCAAGGTGGCCGACGCGCGTGGCATTCGTTGGATTGCCGACGGCAGCCATGCGGAAGATGGGCGACCGGGCGACCATCGGCCGGGAATGATTGCGGCCGAAGAGCGCGGGGTGCGCAGTCCATTACGGGAGGCAGGTTTTACGAAAGCCGATATTCGTGCGTTGGCACGCCACCTAGGGCTACCGAATTGGGACAAACCTTCCTTTGCTTGCCTCTCTTCGCGTTTCCCCTATGGCACGCGTATCACGCCGGAGCTTCTGGCGCGGGTGGATGGATGTGAAAAGTTTCTGCGCTCCTTAGGTTTTCGACAGTTTCGGGTGCGTCATCATGATACGATCGCCCGCATCGAGGTAGAGCCACACGAGATGATGCGCGTGTTGGAACACCGTGAAGCCATTCTCGCCCGCTTTCGTGAGCTAGGCTACACCTATGTTACACTCGATATCGAGGGCTACCGGCAGGGCAAGATGAACGATACGTTAAACAGCAACCTTATCGGCCGTGAGACGATTACCCTGCGTTCCCGTCATTGATAGGCATCTAACAAAGGAGGAGAGCGCCTGTGAAAATGGATAAGGCGCATCGAGACGCGCGGATGAAACAGAGCTTCTTCAGAGGGGGTTGCGTGCTTGTTGGGTTTATGCTGCTCTCAGGAAGGGCGGTATGGGCGCAAACGGCGACCGAGATCTACAGTAAAGTCCTACAACGCTATATGAGGCTACATACTTATGAGGCCACCTATCTCATGACTGAGCAGATGCCGCAGATGGGGGCGATTCAGCTTAAGATGATCGTTAAAACGATTCCCAAAGAGCGTAAAGCCTACGTTGTTTCGGAACCGTCCGGCGCCGGTACCGGCCAGCTTGCTATGGCTTCGGCTTTGGGACAATCGGTGAGTGTATCGGATGGTAAAGAGGTGTATCTCTACTTAAAAGCGATGAATAGCTATATGAAAATACCTTTGAAGGAGACTAGCACGCAGTTCGGAGGCCTTGGTATGTTTGCCGGCGGGGTGCCAAGCATAGCACAGCTCAAGAAGTTAGGAGCCGAGCTTAAACTCCTGCCCTCCACCTCTTTTGATGGACATCGTGCCTATGTTCTCCTGTTAACCATTCGTGCGCCTCACCCCGGTGTGCCGCCTGTGACGACCAAAATCTATATAGATAAGGCCACCTACAAGCTCTTGGGAAGCTCCGGCGACGTGCAATCGCCGCAAGGAATTATGATACATGCGACGATGAAACTGTTAAGCGAAAAGCTCAATCCACCCCTTCCCGAAAGCCTTTTCCACTTTACACCGCCCCCTGGAGCCACCGAAATGTCAGGCTTGGAAGGGACGGTAGGGCCACCCCGAATAGGAACACCTGCAAAGGGTAATAAACCATAGAAGGTAGCAGTATGGAACCGGAAAGTTTGTTAAAGCTTTTGGAGCAGGTGCGAGCTGGAAGCGTTAGCCCGGAGGAGGCGTTGGAGCAGCTCCGTTTTCTCCCGTTTGAAGACGTTGGTTTTGCCCGTATAGACCACCATCGGGCTTTGAGGAACGGTTTCCCTGAGGTGGTCTATTGTCCGAACAAAACGGTACCCCAAATTATCGCCATCATGGAGCGTGTAGCAGCACACGCCTCCAAGGTTTTGGCTACAAGAGCGACGCCCGAAGTGGCCGCAGAGGTGCGCGCTGCGCTGCCGTCGGCGATCTATCATGAACAGGCGCGCATGTTGGTTCTGCCTGGTGCTATAGAGGTACCTCCTCCCGCCACAGTCGGCACGGTGCTTGTGGTTTCTGCCGGCACGGCGGACTTGCCGGTTGCCGAGGAGGCCGCGGTGACGGTGGCCGAAATGGGCAGCCCGGTGGAGCGTCTCTATGATGTGGGGGTGGCCGGGCTTCATCGCTTATTGGCGAACCAGCGCCAACTCTACGCGGCCAATGTGGTGATTGTGGTGGCCGGCATGGAAGGAGCGCTCGCCTCGGTTGTTGGAGGGTTGGTAGCACGCCCCGTTGTCGCCGTACCCACAAGTGTGGGCTATGGGGCCGGTTTTGGTGGTCTCTCTGCCCTGCTCACCATGCTCAACTCCTGTGCTAGCGGGGTTGGCGTAGTCAATATAGATAACGGGTTTGGCGCCGGTTTTCTGGCGCATCTCATCAACCTGCGAGGTTTGGAGCGCAAAGGCGCGTGAGCGTCGGGGTTTTAGTGCGTCTTCTATGGGCGCTCATAGCTGCGGGTGTGGGCGCCTTTTGGATGTATCGCGCACGTCGTCCCGACGCTAAACTATCGGCTTCCCTCTCTCTTGTGAAAGCGCTGGGTTTTGCTTGCCTTGCGCTTTCGCTGTTTTGGGCGGTGGCCTGGCTTGCGATTGCCTGCCTTCGCCTAACCTATCCGTTCGAGTTGGAATGGATAGGAGGGGCTATGCGCGACCATGTGGAGCGCTTTCTGCATCATCAGCCTTTTTATGTGCCTCCGGGCGGCGGTTGGTTTCCCTATGAGTATCCTCCTCTCTACCCATGGGTCTGCGCCCAACTCCTTAAATGGTTTCCTTTTCCAGCCTTTGTAATCATGCGCGGTGTCTCCATCGTTAGTACCGTGGGCTGTGCTGTTCTCATCGCATTATGGACGAAGCAGCTTGCAATGGGTTCCACACAAAGTGCCTTTTGGGCCTTGCTGGCTGCCGGCTTGTTTTTGGCCGCCTATCGGGTAACCGGAGCATGGTACGATCTCGAACGCCTCGATATGTTGTTTTTGTTCCTTTCCTTGTTAGGCATCTATGCGCTTGATAAAGGATTGGGTGGAACCGTGGTGGCCTCGTTTGCGTTTGTGTTGGCTTTTTTTACCAAGCAGCAGGCCGTTCTTTTTATTATGGCGGCGGCTCTGGCGCTCTGTTACCAACAGAATTGGAGGTCTCTATGCCTTTTGCTCGGCATAACGGGTTTGGGCTGCATCATCCCAACCCTCATGCTAAACCAGACCACACACGGCTGGTTTTGGTTTTACTGTTTTCGGGTACCGCTAGCCAACGGCATTCATGCCTTCTTAGCGTTGCTGTTTCTTTATAACGACCTACCACTGTATGCTCCGCTCATCCTGCTGATCGTCCTTTTAGGGCGACAGACAGTGCCCCAAATGCCTCTGAGAGAGAAAGCTCTGCTTTTCGCCATGAGTACGGCAGGAGTATTGGGCAGTTGGCTAAGTCGAGCGCATTGGGGAGGCGACCAAAACGTGTTAATGACCGCATACCTTTTTATTGGAATCATGGCCTGCACCTACGCGGCCTACGCAGCAGAGGCCTATCCGCAACTACTACCAGGCCTGTTAAGTCTGGCGCTTGCGCAGTTTATTGCCATAGCCTATAATCCCTTCGCTCAGATTCCGCATCGGCAGAACAGAGAGGCCGGACAACGGTATCTGAGGGAGGTTCAAACGCTGGAAAGAGGGGGAGAGGTGCTATGCCTCGACCATGGTGGCTTCACGGTTCCCCCTCATTTCCAGATCATGGGGTTGCTGGATGTGCTGAACACCCTGCATCGGGTGCCGTTAGGGCTGGCGCAGGCACTGAAAGCCAAGCGTTATAGTGCCATTCTCACCGAAGGGCTGCCGGGCGCACACGATGCGTTCGGCCGAATGCTCTATGCCTTCTATCGTCCTGTAGAAAGCCAGTACTACACGGACTCTTGGGGGGTGACAGGTTTTCTCACTCCAAGCCCTCAACGCCCTGTCTACATCTGGCGTCCGCGCTGAAAGCTTTTGGGATGGCTCTAGCGGCTTGCGTGATTCGACACTAGGTCTTCGTAGAGGCAGTGGATGATCTGCTTCTCACCAAACCCACCGGGAAGCGCTACATAACGTCCGCCTGCGTCCTCGATCCATCTCCTGCCCTGCTCCGACATGCTGTGGCTTACATGCTTTACCACCAGCATAAAAATGTCGGACGCGCGGATTTCGGCTTCGTATCTGGCGGGGTTCGTGGTTTTTTCGCAGGTTAGCCACTTCGCCTCTGCCAGTTTCAGCCGCTCCTTAAGGTCGGCGCAAACCTTATGGTATTTGCGAGAGCCTCCGATGATCACCAGTTTTTTGCCTTCTGTATACGGCAGGAGGGCCGAGCACCAAGCTGCGATCTCCGAATTTTCGGGTTCGTTTTGCTCTGCAGTTTCGGCAAGGGACGCAGCCTGCTTCTCCTCCTGCATTTTTCGCTCCTGATCTTGGGCAAAGCGTAGAAAATCTTGGTACTTTGCCTGGCCTTGAAGCAGCGCAATACATCGAATGAGCGGGCGACTGATCTCTTTTTTAGAGGGGGGTAAGCCGGCTGCACGGCAGGCATCGAGCAGCCCGAGCAGTTGTCGCTGATCCTCCTTAAAGGTCTCTTGCCGTATCTCGTCCTCCGGGTAGCCTTCTAGGAAGCGAAGCAGGTTGTCAAGGGCTTCTTGTTGGCGTTTTTCTCGCTCGCGGTCTTGGTGGAGGCGCTGCAAACGTTGCTTTTCCTGAGCCACGATGCTCTCAAGCTCTTTTGCCCTTTTTTCCAAAGTTTTCAGCGTTATGTCGGGGGAAAGGGACTGGAGATAGCCCTCTTTTTCCGCGTGGTGCTGGATGGTTTTATAGAGTTTCTCTTGCAGCTTGTCGAAACCGTCCAATTCGCTCATGAAGCGAAAGAGAAGTTGTTGGGCGGCGGCGACATAGTCGAGTATTTTGTGGCGTTCTTCGGGGTGAATCTGATGGCGGTGGGCTTCCCACCAATTCAACGCCTGATGCGCTTGGGCCGTATAGCGGAAGTATTGGGCGAGTTGAACCCACTCTTCTACGGAGATAGAAGGCTCTTCGGGTGTGATGGGTATCTCCCAGACCTCAAAGGGGAGGCTCTCCTCTGTATCACCTATCCAGGCGCGGGCGAAGCGCACACCCGTTTGAATCTGCTCTAGCGTGTTTAAGCTCTGGGCGTCATAGACGGCACCGAGGGCGTAGAGTGCGTTGATCTCACAGGCCAGCGCACGTACCTCAAACCATAGAGCGATACTATCGCTTCCCTTTTCTAACTGCTCGCGGAGGGATTGCCATTGTGAAAACAGTCTATCCACACGGCTGCGAAGGTCTTCCACCGGGATCGCGGGGGCCGGGCTAGATGGTTCTTCGAGCGTAATCAGCAGCTCATCTAGGGAGGGCGATTGAAGTGGCGTGGCGGTCAGAGGCCCTTCAGCGATCTCTTCCGGCATTTGAATGGGTGTTTCTGGCGGCTCGGCTGCCGATAAGGGCGTTTCGTTTTGTGCAATGAAGGAGGCTTCTTGTGATTCACCTTCACCTTCTGGAGCGATGGGTTCGGCATCGGCCAAGGTGTAAGAGAGCTTTGCCGAATCCAGAAAAACGGTTTGGTAGGTGGAGGTTTGCCCACGGTTTGCCTGAGTCTCCGGTGCGAAGAAGGCCTCCATGCGCTGCTTATGATCCACAAGCAGCGATCGGAAGTTAGCGAGCACGACCTGAAGTTCTTTGGTGATCTCCTCCGATTCTGGGAAAAGCGGCAGTTCCGTTTCCAGTCGCTCAATCGCCGTTTCGAGGAATCGCAAACGTGCAAGCGCCCACTGTTTCTGTTCATAACGCCAGCGGAGATTGGCGAGATAGGCGTTAAACGCTTCGGGCGAATCGTAGATGGACTTTTGCAGCTCATTGAAGGAGCTGTGGTTGGCGTCTTCCATGGGTCCTTCCCCTTTCATCATTAGAAATAGGTGGTACGGTTTTATACTGCTTCTAGGAGGTGCAAAACCGGAAAGGGATGCGCTAAAGGCTGAGAAAGTTCACCAAAATCTGCTTTCCTACCTCGGTGAGAACCGATTCAGGGTGAAACTGCACGCCTTCGATGGGGTAGTTTTTGTGGCGCACCCCCATCACCTCGCCCTCAGGCGTATGCGCGGTTATCTGAAGGCATTCGGGCATGGTTTCACGCCGAATCACAAGAGAATGGTAGCGGGTAGCCTCAAAGGGATTGGGGAGATCGGTGAAAACGCCTTTACCATCGTGATATATCTTGGAGATTTTGCCATGCATCACGCGATAGTTACGTACAACCTCTCCTCCGAAGGCGGCCCCGATGGCTTGGTGACCTAAGCAGACCCCAAAAATGGGAAATTCGCCGGCAAAACGCCGGATGAGCGGCACGCTAATTCCCGCCTCTTTGGGTGTGCACGGTCCGGGCGAAATAACAAGCCGTTCCGGGCGAAGGCGCGCGATCTCATCAAGGGAGATCTGATCATTGCGATAGACGGCCACATCGGCTCCCAGCTCTCCAAGATACTGCACAAGGTTATAAGTAAAACTGTCATAGTTATCAATAACAACAATCATCTTTAATAAGCGCCTCTGCCACGAGGGCGCCCTCCTTCCTTCTCTCGATACGTAGCCATCAGACAAGAAGTTTACCTTAGCAAGCGAATTTTAGCTCTTGCCTCGTAGGCCTAAAGTAGGGGGGCTGAAGCTAGTCGCTTCTGCTTTTTGACGTCATACTACTACTAAACTTGGGCATATAGATGCGGCGGGCTAGCGTTTCGCGATAAGGGTTGTGGATGCAAAGCGACCGCACTCCTAGCAGCTCGACGAGGGTAACCGCATCTATTTTTCGCCGAGGATTTGCCTTCCCATCACGACAAAGTCGTTGGGTGCGATCGTAGCGACGGCATCGCCAGCAGGGGCGAAACGGTGGGGTGGACTCGGCTTTCATGTGGAGAGGGCCTCGGTCATCCCTTGCCAAAGCTTCTCTCCCAGCGTGGTTCGGTTCAGAAAGGCCGTGAGCAGTTTGGCCTCCTCTTTGTCAAAACGATCTGGCTCGGAAGAGTAGACCTCTACAACCCCCACAACCTGTTTATCTACCTTTACGGGCACGCCAAGATAGGAGGCCATATGATCTCGTTGAAGCCAAGCATAGCTTTGGGCGCGATCATCTTCTAGAAGCAGGGGCACAATGAGGGACTGACCTCTTTTAGCGACCCACCCGGCAAGGCCCTGTCCCAATTGCATCTCGGCTTCTGGATGCACGCCGGTGCGAAAACGGGAGGCTGCCAAAAGCGAGAGCCTATCTGCACTGAGACGATAGATAGTGCAGCGATCGGCGCGTAACATCTCCACACAGAGGTCTGCGAGGCGAAGTGGCAAGTCTTGTTGCTCAAGGAGGGTGCCCACTGCCTGAGAGACACGTTTGAAATAACGGCGCATCTCATGCGACTTGGCCCGCGCCTCCTGGTAAAGGGTTGCATTCAGAATGGCGGCTGCCGATTGGTTGGCGATGGTATAGAGACGTTCCATCTCGGCCACGGTGAACAGACGCCTTTTGCTGCTCATGGCCTCGATAACGCCAACGGTCTGATCTTGGGCGTGCATGGGAACGCACAGCACCGAGGCGATTCCGAGATGGTGAATGGGCGCAAGGCGATTGCGGGGATCGGCCGCCACATCCACAACGGCTTGCGGTGTCTGCCACTCGAAGACCCACCCGGCGATGCCTTCTCCGGGGCGGAGACGAAGGTTTTCGATGAGAGCGGGATTGGGATGGCGTATGAGACGGGGGATCAAAAGCTCTTTGTCCCTGTCGTAGAGACGGATGGTGAGGCGGTCAACCTCCAGCAGATTACAGACGCAATCGGCCACGTAATCGAGAATCTCTTGGATTTCGAGAGTTGAGTTGATCTGCTGGGAGAATTCGTAAAGGGCAGAGGCCTCGGTAGCTTGGCGCAAGGCCTCTTCATAAAGCTCGGCATTTTCGATGGCGATGCCGGCGTGAAGGCCGAGTGCGGTAAGCAGGCGCAGGTCATCTGGATTATAGGCATGTCTTTGAAGGCTTGTAAGCATGATAAGCCCGTGCACCTCCTCGCCGTTGCGGATGGGGACGATGAGGGCGGAGAGGGCGCGAGGTGGGTCGGAGATATCCTCAAAGTCGGGCTGCTCTTCCACATCGGCGATCAAAAACGAGCGTGCCTGATGAAGCACCTGGGATACGAGGCTGTTTTCTACGGAAAGTTGGCGTTCGCTCTCTTCTTGGCTCAGATTACGCTCGGCCGCTATGATGAGATGCGTATGCTCATCGTTTAGCAAAAAGAGGGCGGCAGCGTGATGTTCCATATGCCGGCAAGCGATGTCGAGCACCTTGTCTACGACCTCTTGGAGGTTAAGGCTGCTAGAGATGCTTCGGATGGCATCGTAGAACACGTTAAGTTCGCGGGAGTGCTCTCTGGCGAGGTAGTTGGTATCGGCCACGCTTTGTGCAAGGGACACGATGCCGGCAAGTGTCTCTAGGATATCTATGTCCTCTTCATCAAGAGCCGGACGGGCGAGGAGGGTATCGTTTTCTTGGCGATTGAGGGCGGCAAGCACCCCGACGATGCGGTTGTTGTAATAGACAGGCACAAGTGCGGCGGTTCGCGCGTTAAAAAGAGAAGTAGGAGAAAAAGTGGCCGGCAGCGGATGCCCCTCTTCTTCAAAGAGGTCGCCTACCTGAACGGCCTGGTGAGGATCAAAGAGCACCGGACGCCCCTCGTGGAGCACCCGTTCGGCTAGGGAATCGGTAACTCGCACCCGGAGACCCGTTATCTGATCGGCATACTCTCCGGCGGCTGCCACATAATCGAGCAGCGTGTTATCTTCGGCGAGGAAGCAGAGAGCGGCACCGGCAGCATCGGTTAGCCGGCAGGCCTCTTCCACCACAGCCTGATACACGGTGTCTTTGGGTAAGGAGGCGGCGAGCATGGCATGGAGGCGGCGGATCGCTGCGCGCTGCGAGGCGGCTCGACTCATGATTTCAACCCACTCCTCACTTTCTACAGGAGCCTCACATTAAAGTGGTACTCATTGTTGCACAAAAAATGGCTTATGTCAACATAACGATGATGTCTCGTATGTAATAGCCATAGCTATTGGCCGGCTAACGTGGGCTAAGAGGAAAAAGTAGTTAAGATCAACCGCAACAGGAGAATTTCATCGTGAATATTTCTAAAACCCATCACGAAGTGCAACAGGGCAACAAGAGTGCGGTGCCAACAAAGGCTGCGTTGGCAGATGCAACCCTAGAAGGTTTGTTGCAGCGTCTGGAGCGCCATGAAAAGCGGTCTCGCAGGCATATGCGCCTTATGGTGAGCCTCAGCGTATTTGCCGCCATCCTTATGTTTTTTGTAGAGATAGGAGGGGTTCTCATAGCTTTACATAAAGGGATCGAGACCCTGCCCCTTTGGGCGGTGCTCAGCTCTTGGCTTCTCTTTTTGGCTATGCTGTCGGGCGTTGTGATGGTTTACTCTAGGGATATGCACACGAGCCTCAAACTCCTTCAGAACATCAGCACCCATAGGGATGTGCGTGTGGTAGGCCCGCTGTTATCTCTATGGGGTGTTTCTAGTCCACGCACGCGCGGGGCAATAGAAGAGGCCCTTATCGAGCTTTTGCCGCAGATGAGGGCCTCCGACGCCGTCCTTTTGAACGATGAGCAGCGAGCACAGCTCTATGCTATTCTGCGTGATACCAATCGGCGGCGCGTTCCTCTTCAACTGGCCATTTTGGAGGCGTTAGGGCGCATAGGTGATGCTCATGCCGTTCCTGTGGTGGAGCGCCTTTCCGAAACCCCATTACGACGACAGCGGGCTTTGAGGGAGGCCGCTCAACGGTGCTTACCGCAGTTGCGAGAGAGAGTTCTTCAGTTGCAGCAAAGCAGTACCCTCCTGCGCCCCTCAGCGAATCGGGCAAAGGAAAAAGAGGTGCTGCTGCGAACGTCCGATTCAACATTGCCAACCCCTGCCGATCAGCTTGTACGTCCCGTAGATGCAAAGGAGATTTCGGATGAAAATTCCTCTGAACTTTAGCACACTGGCCACGTCAATAACTATAGCGTTCCGGTGTACTCTCCAAGCCCCGCTGAAGTGTGAAGGAGTTCTATCAAAGTGCCTGTTGAGGCCGGTGCTATGAGCCAGTTCCAGACACGCTATGTTTGCCAGAACTGCGGTTACGAGTCGCTAAAATGGCTTGGGCGATGCCCGGAATGCGAAACGTGGGACTCGTTTGTGGAGGAGGTTGTCTTACGCTCTACGCATAAGGAGCGTGGTAAGTCGAAGTCCGCGCAGACGATCTCTAGCGCTGCCGATGCAGCTACTCCGCTGCCGATAACGCAGGTGGAGATGGCCTCACAGCCCCGCCTCCTAAGCGGCATCGGCGAGTTCGATAGAGTTTTGGGCGGTGGCATCGTGCCCGGCAGCATCGTGCTGGTGGGGGGCGATCCTGGGATCGGCAAATCAACGCTGCTGACTCAGGTGGCCTATCATATCGCAAGAGCGCAGACGGCCGGCTCGGTACTCTATATTTCTGGCGAAGAGAGCGCACAACAGATACGACTGCGGAGTGCTCGTTTGGGCGCCGAAACCGAGCGGCTGTTCGTGAGTGTGGAGACGGATATCGAGCGCATCGAGGGCCATCTGGAAACGCTGCGGCCCACGCTTGCAATAGTGGATAGCATACAGACGACCCAGGATGGATCGCTCGATTCCATCCCCGGCTCGGTGAGCCAAGTGCGCGCTTGTGCGGCCAGGCTGGCGCGTTTTTCGAAGGCAACCGGTGTGCCGGTGATCCTTATCGGCCATGTGACTAAGGAGGGCAACCTCGCCGGGCCACGTGTGTTGGAACATATCGTGGATACCGTGCTCTATTTTGAAGGGGATCGCCAGAACGCCTACCGGTTGTTGCGAGCCGTGAAAAATCGGTTTGGTTCCACCGATGAGCTAGGCATTTTCGAGATGCGCGAGCAGGGGCTGATAAGTGTGGACAACCCCTCGGCAGCTCTTCTGGCCGAAAGGGCGCAGGATGGGATCGGGTCGGCGATAACGGCGACTCTGGAGGGAACGCGGGCGCTATTGATAGAGGTGCAGGGGCTTGTCGCACGCTCGTTTTTGGCCAGTCCACGCCGTGTCATCAATGGGTTAGACCCTAATCGGGTCAACATGATTCTGGCCGTGTTAGAAAAGCGACTTGGCCTGAAGCTGGCGGAGCAGGACGTGTTTGTCAATGTGGCCGGTGGGGTGCGCGTGGTAGAGACGGCGGCTGACTTGGCGGTAGCGATGGCGGTTATTTCAAGCTTTCGGGAGCAACCTGTGGAGCCTACCACGGTTTTCATCGGCGAAGTGGGGTTAAACGGGGAAATAAGAGCGGTTTCGCAGGGCGAAAAGCGCTTGCGTGAGGCGGCGAGACAAGGGTTTCGGAGGGCAATTATAGCAAAACATCATTTAGTCGAGCTGAAGGATCGTATAGGGCTGGAGGTGGTTGGCATTTCGACCATAGCTGAGGCCTTGCCGAAGGGACTATTGAAGGGAGGTAGATGAACCCTCTGGATTTCTGTCATAATGTGTTCTTCTGTGTATTTTATTTCTTCGGTAAAAATTTAGCATAAACGAATGATAACTTCGTCCAGGGGTCGCCAGTCCATCCTAGTAGGTTTGGAGATCACCTTATAATTATAAGAGGATAGGGAGGATGTTAGAAAAAGAGATCGCGGCGGATAGTGCCGTTATTCCGCAAAATTCGGTGCCACGATGGATGTACGCTCCTTTCCGCAAATTAAGGCCGCCCATCGTTGTCATCGGCATGCATCGCTCTGGCACAAGCCTGGTCGCCGCCATTTTAGCCCTCATGGGAGTCTACATGGGGCGCATTGGAGACTCGGAAGAAGAGAGTAAGCTTATCATTCACCACACACCTAGAAACTTGCTTATCATTTATAGTAGCCAGAAGAGCAACGGTTTTGTCCTCACCCCTAAGAGGGTACGCGATGGCTATGGAGAGGACGGAAGTTTTCGGCTCGTCAACGAACGTATCTTTACTCGGTCCGGAGCCACATGGGATAATGTGGATCCCCTGCTGGTACTGCAGGACAACCCACAATTTACCAAAAGCGCCGTGCGTATCCTACAAAGGGCGACTTTCGGGATATTACGCACCCAGTATCTAGGCTCCATGCCGAATGGCTATGAGGGGCCGTGGGGTTGGAAAGACCCACGAAACACATTTGCCCTTCGCTATTGGTTGCAACTGTTTCCTAATGCCAAAGTGTTACACGTGCGTCGTAGCCCCGATGCGGTTGTGAGAAGTCTCATGCGTCGTGCCGAGAGCTGGGCTGTGGAAACTCCGCACTTTTCACCACCTCTACATCGGCGGGTAGTAAGGGCCCTCACAAACCCTAGGCTCGCTTTTGAGCGATTTGTGTTGAGACGGCAATTTCAACAACCGCATCCTAAAACGGAGGAGGATTGGCGGCGGTTGTACGATCAGTACGTAAGCGAGGGTGAGAAGTATCGTGCTTTGGGTGATCGGTATTCGGAGGTAAGCTATGAAGATCTCTTGCAAAATCCGCAGGAGATCATCACGGCCATCGCGAATTTTACCGAAATTGAAATCAACGAGGTCATCCTAAGACAGGCAACAGGGCTTATCATCCCTCCTGAGACGAAGCGATGGTAAAATCAAGTGCACCGCCGAATGTCATCATCTTCTTCACCGATCAACAGCGTTGGGATACCACCGGCGTTCATGGAAACCCGTTAGACCTTACGCCGAATTTCGACCGAATGGCCCAACGTGGCACCCATCTTTATTATGCGTTCACATGCCAACCCGTCTGCGGGCCGGCACGCGCCGCGCTTCAAACAGGTTGTTATGCTACCCAAGTGGGGTGCTTCCGTAATGGCATTCCTTTGCCGCCCGACGCGATTACCATGGCACGGTGTTTTCGCGAAGCCGGTTACGATACGGCCTACATCGGGAAGTGGCATCTTGCCTCGCGCGATCCGGTGCCCGAAACCGAACGAGGAGGTTACGACCATTGGCTTGCCTCCAATGTGCTGGAGTTCTCTTCCGATCCCTATCGTACGGTGGTTTACGATAATGAGGGAAACGCGGTGTTGTTGCCGGGGTATCGGGTCAACGCGCTAACGGATGCGGCTATTCGCTACATTGCCTCTCATCAAGAACGGCCATTCTTTCTTTTTCTCTCCTTTCTTGAACCCCATCACCAGAATCGGCTCGATAGCTATCCCGCTCCAGAAGGCTATGCCGAGCGTTATATAGGACGATGGATGCCGCCCGACCTCGCTGCGCTTGGAGGTTCTGTGCACCAACATCTCGCCGGCTACTATGGGATGGTGAAGCGATTGGACGAGGCCTTTGGCCTGCTGCTCGATGTGCTTCGGAGCCTTAGGCTGCTCGACAAAACCATTGTGCTCTATACTTCCGATCACGGCTGTCATTTCAAGACGCGCAACACGGAATATAAGCGGTCTTGCCATGAAGGCTCCATCCGTGTGCCGGCAGCTTTGCAAGGGCCGGGCTTCGATGGCGGAGGGCAGATTCGTCAGTTGGTGAGCCTGGTAGATATACCACCCACCTTGCTGGAAGCCGCCGGGTTACCGATACCGGAAACCATGCAGGGGCGTTCTTTCCTGCGCCTTACACGTGGCGAGAAAGAGGGATGGCCTGAGGAAGTCTTTCTGCAGATCAGCGAATGGCAGGTTGGACGCGCCGTGCGGACTCGCCGGTGGAAGTATGGGGTGTTTGCCCCACATAAAAACCCCTGGCAGGATTCGCATTCGGATACCTATTGGGAGGCTTACCTCTACGATCTTGAAGTAGACCCCTATGAGCTAACTAATCGGATTGAATGTGCCTCTCATGCGCGCGTGGCCGAGGTGATGCGCGAGCGCCTCCTAAGACGCATTCAAGAGGTGGAGGGCGAGAAGCCCACCATTGTCCCCGCGAAAAGGGTGCCTTCTGGTCAGCTCTCTATTTCTGAAGAAGAGGCGTGGCAATAGTCACGAACATGGGGTAAAGTACGTAGCAGAGATGGGGCACAGTCGGAGCGATGTTCATGTATCCACCCTGTCCGCTCGGCAAGTCCGCACCATGGGGCCTATCCATGCAAGCCTATCGTCCGTTGCTGCTACGAAGACAGCGTCGTATTGCCCAGCAGGTGGGCATGATTTGCTGTGCCCTACTAATAGGTGTTTTGTTGCCATCGCTCTTTCTGCATTGCGCTCGGTGGGCGGTATTAACAGGAGGGGTGGCCTTTATTAAGGGAAGCCTGTTTGGGCTGTGTCTGGCCGCGATCACACGAACTCGTCGCCCTACGTTCATCTATCTCTGGCTGCTGTTGGCGCTGCTGATGGGCATCTCTTTTTGGAACGACTGGCCCTTAAGCATGCCTGTGCCCTCGTTGGCTACAGGCACCCCGTGGGGCCAATTGCTTTTTGCTGGGTATGGAATCCTCGTTCGCTATGGGCTTTTTTTCGTAGGGCTACCCACACCGTTCGCCCTTTACGGACAACATGGCCCTGACATGGAGGATACACCACAGACAAAGGAGTAAGAAAATGCCATCGTCATCGGAAAATTCAAAACGTGCTTGGCTCAGAATGTTGCTGCTATTAGGCATCGCCTTTGTACTTGGAGGCTTTGTGTTGCCTAACATTCACATCACGTGGCACGAGCCGGAAAGTCAGGCTTCGATGGGGGGCTTAAACGTCTCTCTCGGCAAGCCTCAAACCAGCCTATCACCGCTGGAGGTCTATGCGCGCGCCGCCCAGGCCGTCTATCGTTCGGTGGTCTATATTGATGCCTCAGAGACCGTGCGGGTTGAACCCGACATCTTTGACGAGATGATGGGCGTTGAGCCGCAGGTGGAGCAGAGCCATTGGGAAGGTTCCGGGGTGATCATCACGCCGGATGGC
>NZ_DATGLN010000067.1:0-3741 GCF_035294165.1 Chthonomonas sp. | reverse complement strand
GGCGATGAGCTTATGGTCGAGCACATTTTCTAGGCCGTGGTCTTGCTTCATCACGCAGCGCACCGGCACGTTTTTATCCACCTCCGGCATCGTCAGCAACGGTGTGAGGTCGAGATTATAGGCCTTCCAGTGGTCTATGGCGGGCTGCATATCGAGCATATCCGTTCGACCTACCATCTCATCTACGGTGCGGAAGCCGAGTTGGGCCATGATCTCTCGTAGCTCCTCGGCCACAAAGAAGAAGAAGTTAATGACATGCTCCGGCTGCCCCGCAAATCGTTGGCGCAACACGGGGTCTTGCGTGGCAATGCCTACAGGGCAGGTGCCGAGATGACAGACACGCATCATAATGCAGCCCATGGCCACAAGCGGTGCGCTTGCGAAGCCGAACTCCTCGGCGCCAAGCAGGGCGGCAATGGCCACATCGCGCCCCGTCTTTAGCTGGCCATCGGTTTGCAGACGTACGCGCCCGCGCAGGTTGTTCTTCACCAAAACCTGCTGGGTCTCGGCCAAACCTAGCTCCCACGGAATGCCGGCATGCTTAATACTGGAAAGCGGTGAGGCGCCGGTGCCTCCATCGTGCCCACTGATGAGGATGTGGTCGGCGTGTGCCTTCGCAACGCCGGCAGCCACCGTCCCTACACCCACCTCGGCCACCAGCTTCACCGAGATGCGCGCGTTCGGGTTGGCATTTTTTAGGTCGAAAATGAGCTGGGCCAGGTCTTCTATCGAATAGATGTCGTGATGGGGCGGCGGCGAAATAAGCGTAACCCCTGGCGTGGTATGGCGAATGCGCGCAATGTACTCGTCCACCTTATGCCCGGGCAACTCCCCTCCTTCACCGGGTTTAGCGCCTTGCGCCATCTTGATCTGCAACTCATCGGCGTTGACGAGATACTCTGTCGTCACTCCGAAACGCGCAGAAGCTACCTGCTTAATGGCGCTACGGCGACTATCGCCGTTTGGGTCGGGGATGTAGCGCACCGGGTCTTCCCCGCCCTCCCCGGTGTTGCTCTTTCCGCCGATGCGATTCATTGCAATAGCGAGGGTTTCGTGCGCCTCACGGCTAATGGAGCCTAACGACATGGCTCCGGTAACGAAGCGCTTCACGATCTCTTTGGCCGGCTCAACCTCTTCAATGGGAATGGGGTTGCCGGGCTTGAAGCGGAACAGACCGCGCAAGGTGGCCCGATTCACGCTTTGATCGTTGGCCAAACGCGAGAACTCTTTGAAGTCCTTGTAACTCTTGCGCCGAACGGCGATCTGAAGGGCGGCTATGGTGTCGGGATTATACTGATGGTACTCGCCGTAGCGACGCCACTGGTACTGCCCACCCGGATCAAGCTCAAGGCTTTCGGGTATCTCTTGAGGCGGATAGGCGTAGTGATGGCGGGCGAGAGCCTCTCGCTGAATCTCTTTTAGCCCAATCCCTCCGAGCCGACTAGGCGTTCCGGTGAAGTAGCGATCCACAAGCTCCTGCCCCAGCCCGATGGCCTCAAATATCTGGGCGCCACGATAGCTTTGCAAAGTGGAGATGCCCATCTTTGCAAATGTTTTCAGCAGCCCCTTGTTCACCGCTTTAATGTAGTTTTTAATGGCCTTTTCGAGGGGCAAATCCTGCGGCAGCATCGAGCGCCGATACATATCTTCCAACGTCTCGAAGGCAAGGTAGGGGTTGATGGCGCTGGCTCCGTAGCCGATGAGCAGGGCAAAGTGCATCACCTCGCGCGCCTCTCCCGTCTCGATGATCAGCCCGGCTTGCGTGCGGGTGCCTTCACGAATAAGATGGTGGTGCACCCCCGAAGTGGCCAGCAACGCCGGAATCGGAGCGTGTTCGGCATCTACCTCTCTATCGGAGAGGATAAGGAAGCTTATGCCGTCGGCCACCGCACGCGAGGCCTGCTGGCAAAGCCGCTCCATCGCTTTCTCTAGGCCGTTCTCCTCTTTTATAGAGAAAACGGCCGAGAGGGTGATGGCACGGAAATCGGGATGGTTCACATGGCGGAGACGCTCCAACTCCACATTCGTGAGAATGGGCGATTCGAGCCGAAGCATTTTGGCATGTTCCGGCGTGGTATCGAACAGGTTACCCTCCCGCCCTATATAGTCGGTAAGCGACATGACAAGGTCTTCGCGAATAGGGTCAATGGGCGGATTGGTTACCTGCGCAAAGAGCTGTTTGAAATAGTTGTATAGCAGCTGTGGCCGGTTGGAAAGCACCGCCAAAGGGGTGTCGGTGCCCATGGAGCCGAGGGGCTGCTCGCCGGTGGTGGCCATGGGTTGAAAGATGAACTTCAAGTCTTCCAGCGTATAACCAAAAACGTTTTGGCGTGTGAGGATGGTTTTATGGTCTGAAGGCTTCGGCGGCGCCACATCGGGAAGTTGCTGGAGGGTGATGCGGTTCTGCTCCAACCACTGCCGATAGGGATGGGCCGTTGCGATGGTATGTTTCAGCTCCTCATCGCTGATGATTCGGCCTTGCTGCAGATCCACCAAGAACATTTTGCCGGGTTGCAGGCGCCCCTTTTCGATAATGTGCTCCGGGGCAATATCAATGACGCCGGTTTCGGAGGCCATTACCACAAGGTCGTCATCGGTTACCAGATAGCGGGCAGGTCGCAAGCCGTTCCGGTCGAGGACGGCTCCGATCACGCGGCCATCGGTAAAGGCAACGGCGGCCGGCCCGTCCCATGGTTCCATTAAGCAGGCGTGATATTCGTAAAAGGCCTTTTTGTCGGGGTCCATCAAGTCGTTGCCATCCCAAGCTTCAGGAATGAGCATCATCATCGCATGAGGGAGGCTACGACCGCTCAGCGTTAAAACCTCAAGAGCGTTATCCAGGGTCGCCGAGTCGGAACCGGAACGGTTGACCAACGGCACGATCTTCTTAATGTCCTCTCCGAAAAGCGGGGAGCTGAGTCGAGCCTCACGCGCACGCATCCAGTTGCGGTTGCCGCGCAGGGTGTTGATCTCTCCGTTATGGGCAAGATAGCGATAGGGGTGTGCCAAATCCCACGACGGGAAGGTGTTGGTCGAGAATCGCTGATGCACCAGCGCCAATGCGGTGACCATATCGGGCGCATTGAGGTCTTGGTAGAAAGCGGCGATCTGATGGGCAAGCAGAAGCCCTTTATAGACCACAGTACGGCAAGAGAGGCTGCAAACATAGAAAAAATGCTCTTGGGGCAGGCGCATCCGTGCGATCTCGTTTTGGACGACCCGTCGAATCACGAACAGCTTGCGCTCGAACGCATCCTCATCGGGCAGTTGTGGGTTTCGTTTGATAAAAACTTGACGAATGACCGGCTCACACGAACGCGCCAGCGAGCCGATTTTCGTGTTGTCTACCGGCACATCGCGCCACGCAATAACCGGTTGTCCCTCCTCTTGAGCGACACGATTGATGATCTGCTCGTAGCGCGCACGCTCTTCGGCATCGGGTGGAAGAAAGATCATGCCTACACCGTAGTGACCGGGCGGGGGCAGATCAACCCCTTGTTCGGCAAGCTGCCGCGCAAAGAAGGCGTGAGGGATTTGAATAAGAATGCCGGCGCCATCTCCGGTTTCTGGGTCACAACCACAAGCCCCACGATGCACAAGGTTCTGCAGCACGCCTATGCCTTTCTCAATAATGGCGTGCGATTTCTCTCCCTTGATATGTGCTACGAAACCAACCCCACAGGCGTCATGTTCAAATTCGGGGTCGTAAAGCCCCTCGGCATGAGGTAACGAGCCAAGTCT
>NZ_DATGLN010000066.1:0-4540 GCF_035294165.1 Chthonomonas sp. | reverse complement strand
ACAAGGCGCCCTAAGGGAGCGCTTTTTGGGCTATAATGCTAAGGAAATCCGAAGGATTTCACCGCAAATATCTGTTTCAGCATGAGGTGACCTAACTATGCAGTGGCTGGCGGAAGTCTGCGTGCGACGACCGGTGTTTGCCACCGTGCTCGTTCTCGTTCTTGTGGTGGTGGGTATCTACGGCTATACCCAACTTCAAGTGGACCTCTTTCCAAAAGTGGACTTCCCCGTGGTCACCGTTACCGTGACGGAGCAGGGCGCCTCTCCCCAAGAGATCGAGACCGATGTGGTGGATAAGATTGAAGAGGCGGTTAATACCATCAGCGGCATAGATAGCCTCAGCTCGGTCTCCTATGATGGGGTGGGGCAGGTTATCATCACCTTCGTGCTGGAAAAAGATATAGATGTCGCCGTGGAGGAGGTGCGCGCCAAGGTCAACGAGGTTCTGCCCGATCTTCCCTCCGACATAAAGCCACCGGTAATTGATAAAGTAGACCCCGATGCGGCCCCCATCCTTCAGTTGGCGCTCTCCGCCCCGGATAACATCCGTAACATCAGCGAATATGCCGACAAGGTGCTGCGTCGCCAAATCGAGTCGATAGATGGCGTGGGGCAGGTGACGCTGTTGGGCACACGCAAGCGCCAGATCAATATCTATTTAAACCCCTACAAACTGCGCTCATACGGGCTTACCGCCTTGAATGTGGAACGGGCTTTGCAGGCTCAAAACCTCCAAACCCCCGGCGGCGACGTAGATGAGGGCGCCGTTAAGCTCACCGTGCGAACGCTCGGCCGTGTTACCAGCCCGCAACAGTTTGGCGACATTGTCATCGCCAAAGGGCCTGGAGGCTCTTTTATTCATGTAGGCGATGTGGCCCGGGTGGTAGATGGCACCGAAGAGCCGAGCACGGTGGCCAATTTGGTGCAACCGGGCGTCTCACACCCCATTCCCACCGTGCTGCTCTCTATACGCAAACAGTCAGGGCTGAATACGGTGGCAACGGTGCAGGCGGTAAAGCAGCGATTAGCCGAAATTCGCCCCACGTTGCCCCCAGGCTACAACATTCGCATCGTTCGCGATCAGTCCACCTACATTCTCGCCTCCACGCGAGAGGTAATGTCGCATCTCAAACTAGGCAGTCTGCTTGCAGCCCTGGTGGTGTTGGTGTTTTTATGGAACTTTCGCACGACGATCATCTCCGGTTTGGCCATCCCTGCCTCCATCATCAGCACCTTTGTGTTGCTTTATGCGATGGGCTTTACCCTTAACCTGCTCACGCTGCTTGGGCTTACTTTGGCTGTGGGCATCGTGATTGATGATGCCATTGTGGTGTTGGAGAATATCTATCGGTTTATCGAAGAGAAAGGGATGCGTCCCTTCGAGGCCGCCATCGAGGCCACGCGGGAGATCGGCTTGGCCGTGCTCGCTACTACCTTCTCGCTGGTGGCCATCTTTCTGCCGATCGCCTTTATGACCGGCATTACCGGGCGGTTCCTAAAATCTTTTGGCCTTACTATGGCCTTCTCTATCCTTGTCTCGCTTTTTGTCTCCTTCAGTCTCACGCCCATGTTGGCCTCGCGCTGGCTAAAACCACGGGGCCTGCCCGGCGGTACAGACGCCCCAGAGTGGATGCCGGTGGGCGTGCCGGGAGAGGAAGAGCCGACCGAGAAGCGATTGGCGGCGACCTCAAAACAACGTGGATTTTTCCATTGGCTCGACGTAACCTATACGGCCATTCTTAAATGGTGTTTGGGCGGTAAATGGGGGTGGCACCGCATCGTTGTGTTGCTTGCCTGTCTTCTTGCCCTGTTAAGCATGGCGATTGTGGTGCCTCTGGTTCCCAAAAACTTTTTGCCGGATAACGACCAATCTCAGTTTCAAATTTCCGTTCGCGCCCCTGAAGGCACAAGCCTTGTGGCCACCCAGGCGCTCGCCAACCAAATCGCCCGCGAGACGCTGAAGCTGCCGGATGTGGAGTATGCGGTGGTTACCATCGGCGATAACCCACAAAAAACCCAAAACCTGGCCTCTATTTATGTTCAGATGAAACAGGTGGAGGATCGAACCGACGGCTATACCCAACAGGATGTTCAACAGATGGTGCGAACCAAAATTCTGCCGAAATACGGCAACATTCGCGCCACCGCCGGCCCCATCCCCGCTTTCTCTTCGGGGGCGCCGCAAGCGGCCGTAACCTACTCGCTATCCGGCCCCGATCTCAATCTGTTGGCGCAGTACTCGCAGCGGATTCTTGATGGGCTGAAGAAAATCCCCGGCGTCGTGGATGCCGATACCTCCCTCGTCCTCGGTGTACCGGAACTAGATGTGGTGATAGACCGACAACGCGCCGCCGACTTGGGGGTATCGGTGGCCGATTTAGCCAATACGCTCCACCTTCTGGTGGGCGATCAGCAGGTGACCGACTACTTTGAGGGCGGTGAGCAGTATGAGGTGCACATGCGGGCTGCTTTACAATACCGCGATAATCCGGAGATTCTTAAACAGCTCACGGTCCCATCGAGCACGGTGGGCAGCGTGCCGTTAGATCAGGTGGTGCATCTGGTGCAGACGACGGGGCCGGCGCAGATCAACCGCCTCAACCGTCAGCGAAATGTGCTGATCACCTGTAATATCCTGCCGGGCTATTCACAACAGGCCATAGGCACCCAAATAGTGAAGATGTTCGATCAGCTGCACCTTCCACCCCAATACCGAATCGTTCCGTTCGGCACCTCACGCGAGCTGATCCGAGCTTTTAAGGCGTTTGTGGTCGCGTTCCTCTTGGCCATCATCTTCATGTATCTCATCTTGGCCGCACAGTTTGAATCGTGGATCTATCCTATTGCCATTATGAGCGCACTGCCGCTTACGGCACCCTTCGCCTTCCTCTCGATCTATATCTTCCACCGTACGGTGAACATCTTTTCGATTTTGGGCATTCTCGTGCTCTTTGGGGTGGTGAAAAAGAACGGCATTCTCCAAATTGACCATACCAACCAACTACGCGCCCGCGGCATGAACCGATTCGATGCCATCGTGCAGGCCAATCGCGATCGTCTGCGTCCTATTCTTATGACGACCATCGCCTTTGTGGCCGGACTTATTCCTTTGGTGATCTCAAAAGGATCGGGGGCCGAAACCAACAAGGATATCGGCTACACGGTTATGGGAGGGCAAACGCTTTCTCTGCTGCTTACCCTGCTGGCCACACCGGTTATCTACTCGATCCTCGACGATTTCGTGGTGCTGTTCTACCGGGTGCGAGGGAGCGCTGTGGACGGTGTAACGCGCCTTGTCCGCCGCCTTCGCAGAAGGTAGGGAAACCACCGGAGGGGGAGAGATAAGCTTTTCTAATAGTTTCTATCGAAAAATTTCATTTTCTTACATTTCCGTTCTGTGCTATTATAGCGTAGTAAAGAGAGAGGCCGCTGTAGCGGCTTTCTAAATTTCCGATGTCGAGGGAAAAAGCGGCATGGCAACTTACACTACGCCAGAAACAGAAGAAGTACGCACACCGGTTATCGAGAACCCACGTAAGGACGCCTACTGGTTGGCACCTACAACCACAGTTGTGGTGCTCGTTATCTTTGTAATTTACGCCACCATTCGCGCCTTTATGGGGCGCTACTTCGCCACCTACAATGAGGGAGAAAACTTCTCTTGGCTGGCGCCAATGCGGATTCAACCCCACTATTGGTCGCCGTTCTACTCGCCCTACATTCCCGTTCATCTCCGCATAGGGGCTTGGCCTGTCTCCGCTGCGCTCTACGTGATGATCTTGCCCCTCGCTTTCCGTCTCTCCTGCTATTTCTGCCGCCGCGTCTACTATAGGGCCTTCTTCCAAGACCCTGGCGCCTGTGCCGTACGCGAGCTGTTTAAGCACCGCCACTACACCGGAGAGACCCGCTGGCCTAACAAAATTTTCAATCTCCATCGCTATACCTTCTACATCGCTGTGATCCTGGTGGGCTTTCATTGGTGGCATCTCTACAATGCTTTCTTTTATACCGAGGCAGGGCAGGTGCACATGGGAGTCGGCTTAGGCACGCTTATCTTTCTCATAGATACCCTCGCCCTAACCCTCTACACCTTCTCATGTCATGCCTTTCGCCATCTCATTGGGGGGGCGGTGAACTGGTTTTCCAAATCCGGCTGGCGCTACAAGTCGTGGCGATGGGTAAGTTGGCTCAACGAATACCACGGTCAGTTCTTCTGGGTGAGTTTGGTGACCGTTATGTGTGCCGACCTCTATGTCTATCTTGTGGCCAGCGGCGTGTTCACCGACCCGAGGTTCTTTTAACCAGGCGGTGCTCCCCAACCTCCACCTCCTGGGGTCTCCACCGTCAACACCGTATCGGCAGGGCAGGCGCCGCTCCAAAAGGCGGGCAACTCTTGCTCTGTGCCATCCGGCAAGAGGAGGTAGTTCCTGCCAGAAGCACCCGCCTCCCCGCCGTTAGCCCCTTGCGGTCTCTGGGCACGGCTGCTAGTAAGCAACGTGATGTGGGCCGGCGCGCGAAGCCTTAGACGGCGTATTAGCCC
>NZ_DATGLN010000065.1:0-24528 GCF_035294165.1 Chthonomonas sp. | reverse complement strand
CCCAACCCCGCTGCCGAAGATGCTGGGAATATCCAGCTCGTTGGTAAACACATAGGTAAGGCCGTTTGCCCGCCCCTGATTATCCACCGAGACATGGCTAAAAGGCACATTGGGAATACCCGGCAAGGTGGTGCTGCCGATGCGGATCACCAACGTGCCCGTGCCGGCCAGGTTATCTGGCGCCTGGGAGGTATAGGCAATGCTATTCATCACCACCGACACAGGGTCGGCATTGCCGTGAATGCCCAAAAAGACGAGTTGTTGAGGGGGAGCGGCCAGAGTGGTCTCTGGCGCTCCCCAGGCCAGCCGGCAGAAAAGCAGGAGCGAGGCGAGTGCTATGCTTCCCTGCCAGCCTATGGTATGGAGGATTGTTTTTTGTTTGCGCATGTCCATCCTCTTCTGTGAAAAGTTTTCCTCTATTTCGATTGCGATGTTTTGCTATCGTCTGACGAGCCGTCCGCATGGGAAATGAAATGAACGACATCTCCCACCTGGAAACCGCTGCCGCTATCCACGGCTAAAATGGAAAGATGATCTCGCACCTCCACGATGTGGGCCTGTCCGGCCTCCACGTCCTTCGTGCGCCCGATTACGGTCTGTGTGTCCGGGTCTACAATGGCATGGCCGGGGTGCAAAATGTCGAGTTTATCGCCCATCTGCAGACCGGCATCGGTGCCTGCATTTAGATAGAGGTCTTGCGTGTTGTTGTCGCCCATCTCCACATCGGCAATGCGTCCTTCCCAAGCCACCGTCTGCATGCGGTTGCAGATAAACAGCACGGCTTGGGCAATAGCCCGCCGTACGGCCTCCCCAAGAGGCGTGTTGCTTATGGCGTCCATCGTAAGCCCCACATCTCCTTTGTTATAAGAGATTGCGGTGCCGCTGGCGGTGGCGCGCCCTACGGCATGAACCGAATCGATCACCTCGCCGGTAACCACATCGTAAATGCGCACATCAATGCCCACCATCGCCGTGGAATGCCCTGTGGAAAGACCAAGCGCCCTGCCTAAAACCCCTCCCGCTCCCACGCTGGACTCCTCGAAGGAGTACTCGGTAACCGCGCCGCGTATGAGGGCCTGTGCACCCAGCAGTTGGCCGGTTTTCGGAGCTGCGGTAGGGTTGACCCCACCGCTTGCCCCCAGTTGCTGCTCCGCCTGAATGTCCTGTAAAGCGCTGCGCTCAAGCACCACAAACCGCTTGCTTTCGACTAGCGCCGTGGTGAGCATCTCGGTAAGCCCCGTGCCGAAATCGGTTGGGGGTGGTATCTGAATGCTTGTGGTAGTCACGGTGCCCCCGCTGGGGGTGGGCGAGGTGTAGGAGGTGGCCGTTACCTTCACGTCCATATTCATCACGCCAAGGCGCTTGCGAGGCCCGTAATAGGGAGGCAGCTTCCGTAACGCTTCCATCAGAGCGCGATTCTCTTTGGGCGGCTTCTTCTTCGCCGAGTTCTCTCTATTGCTATCCGCCTCGCTCTGCCCTTGAGCGCCTGCAGGCTTGCCCGAATCGTCCGGCGTCTGGGCGGCGCGACACGGCCAACAGCAGCTTAGGAACAAGCAGAGCAACAGCCCAAGTAGGGTGCTTTTTTTGTTCATATTCGCTATCTGACCTCCAATGTTCTTAAAAAAACGGCCGGTTAAATTGGTTAAGGAGCCATTTCCGCTGCCTTATACACCCATTTTAACAACCGATCGTCAAAAAAACGTCAAAAAACAGGGTTTTTGAGGCGTTTAGCAAAAAATTTTTTTTGGCAGCAACTCTCGATACAACGTCAAATGGCGGGCAATCATTCGATCGGCCGTGTAAAGAGCCATCGCCCTTTGAAACGCGGCCTCAATAGAATGCTCTCGCAGGGCCGGGTCGCCCAATAATGTTTCGATGGCCTCTGCAAGGGCGGTGCTATCTTCCGGTGGCACGAGCCGGCCATAGCGGCCTCTATCCAGCGTCTCCATCAATCCCCCGACGGCGGTGGCCACAATCGCCTTTCTGGCAAACATGGCCTCTATGGCTACAATTCCTTGCCCCTCCTCGCGCGAAGGAATCACCACAATATCGGCCGCCGCGTAAAGGGGTTCAACCGACGGCAGAGGCCCCAGCAGCCTCACATTTTCAAGAGAGGAGGCCTGTTGAACCAGCGACTCTCGCTCTGGCCCATCGCCTGCTATGACCACCAGCGGTGGGACGGCCCGCATGGCGAGCTGCCGAGCCGCAGCAAGCAAAACGTCAAACCCCTTCTCTTTGGAGAGCCGGCCGATGGAGGCGACGAGGGGACGTTCCAATGGCAGGCCTAACTGTGCCCTAGCTTCCCTGCGCGAGGGCAGCTGTAAAAAGGGGGTAGGGTCAATGCCGTTAGGGATCACCTCCATCCATTGAGAGGGAATGCCTGCCGCCTCTGCGGAGTGTGCTACGGCCTCCGATACGGCAATAATGCGGCCTGCACGCTTAGCAGCCCATTGGAAAAAGAGCCGCTGGGGAGCGCTCAAACGAGGTACTAGGTTATGTAGGGTAAACACGAAGGGGAGTTGCGCGCGCCATGCGGCCGGCGCGGTTAGAAGGGCCGCCCATAGCCCGTGCGCATGAACAAGTTGCGGGGCGCAAGCCTGAAGACGTCGGGAAAGCTGGAACACGGTTCGGATGTGTTCCGGTGGGTTTTGCCGAAGACTGAACGTCATGGGGTACAAGGGCACAGAGAGGCCCTCAAGCACAAAATCGGGCGGTGCCAGCAGGAAAGGCTCCCAACCGGCTTGCTGCAAACCGGAGATCAGCGTGTGTAGATGACGTCGAATGCCCCCCACCGCCGGCCGGGTAACGAGCGCAATGCGCGTGGGCATAGCAACCGCTCTCAGCGCGGAACCTCTACCGCCTGCAAGGCCGCCTCTAACACCCTATCGGAAGTAAAACCTTCCAACTCCGATTCGGGGCGCACCATGAGGCGATGCCGCAAAACCGGCAAAGCCGCGTCCTTCACATCGTCCGGCGTCACGAAATCTCGCCCTCGTATGGCGGCCAGCGCCCTAGCCACCGTAAAGAGGGTGATGACGGCACGTGGGCTGGCCCCTAATAACGTATGCCGATTGTCGCGGGTTGCGCGCGCCACCTGAACCACATAGCGTCTCACCGCCGGTTCCACACGCACCCGCTCCACCTCCGCCCTCAGTTGCCCCAACTCTTCAACGCTCAAAAGAGGCGTGATGTTGGCCGTATCAAGGTCTTGTGCGCGAAAGCCCTCCAAAACCCGAGCCAGTATCTCCTCTTCCTCTTCCAAACTCGGATACCCGATCTTCACCATCAACATAAACCGGTCGAGCTGAGCCTCCGGCAGCGGATAGGTACCCTCGAACTCCACCGGGTTTTGGGTGGCACATACCAGAAACGGGAAGGGCAGATCGTAGGAGACCCCGTCTATCGTCACACGCCGCTCCTCCATCGCCTCCAGTAGGGCCGACTGCGTTTTAGGAGGGGTACGATTGATCTCATCCGCCAGCACGAGGCCTGCGAAAATAGGCCCTCGCTTCAAATTGAACTGCCCGCTGCGCGGGTCGAACACGTTGGTGCCCAAAATGTCGGAGGGCATGAGATCGGGCGTAAACTGAATGCGGGCGAACGATACGTTGAGAATACGGGCAAGCGTGCGTATGGCAAGCGTTTTGGCCGTTCCCGGCACCCCTTCCAACAACACGTGGCCGCCCGTTAGTAAGGCCACTATCAGCATCTCTATCAGCTCATGCTGCCCCACAATGGCCTTATGCATCTCCTCTGAAATGCGCTCCGCCACCTGCTGCACAGTGCCCACCGCTTCTACCGAATCGCCGGACAAAACCGGCGGTGCAGAAACCGCAGGTGGCACGCTCGCGGGAGAAACATTTTCAAAATCCGACAAGATGAAGCCTCCTTTTCCAGTCGTCTAGTGCGCGCACAAGCTCCTGAAGCTCTTCTTTTGAAGGGCGCCCTTTTGCCAGCGCCTGCTCACACCGCTCTAACAGGGGGCCTAATCCCTCTATATCACCTACCCCATACCGCGCAACCCTCTCAAGCAACACCGAGCGTGGTGTCTCCTCGGCAACACCCACAGTCACCGTCAAAGCGTGAAGAAAGGCCCTATAAAGCTGCTGTAGAGCGAGATCGGTGGCGCCGGCACGTTGCAGGAAGCGCCCCAGCGAAACCACATAGTCGGCTCCCGCCGCAGGCCTTGCGACGAACATCGGGCGAAGCGGGCCGCGCCGACGGTTTTCATTATAAATGATCACAAGCCAAAAAACAACGAGGTAGAGAACGGCCATCTTCAACGGCACGGGCAACACCTTCCAAACGTCTTCATTGCCAACAACTTCTGGGGCGCCGGCAAAGCCGTAACCGTGATGATACTCATCGAAAAGTATCCATCTATCGCTCCTGCCAACCGCCAGCGCGGCCAAATTGGTCATAAAAACGGCGTTGTCTTGCAGGGCAATGCCCTGGTTGTTTAACAACAGATCGTCCGCTACCACGATCAACCGTCCCTTTCCCACCGACTTCTCTACCGCGACATCTCCCTGAGCGTCCTTGAAAAGCACGCGATACGGCGCTCCCTGCCGAAACTGCAGGCGAATGGGTGAGCGAACCGCGATGGTATGCACGTTCCGCAATAGCGGGTCGGTCGCCAAAGTGGGCGCGACCTGCACCACAGACGGCACAGCTTTGGCGGCCACATTGGCAAGGTCACCACTAAGCGGGTCTCTGGCGTCATAGCCGCGCACCGGCAAGCTCGATGCATAAAAGAGCGTGCCGCCGTTCTCTACCCAACGCTTCAGCGCCTCTACCTCCGCCATAGAGGGCTGCCGTGAATCCTCAAGCGGCTCCTGCACAATCAGCAACGCTGCCCGTCGGTCGAGCCGGCTCCACGGCCCGGCCAGCCGCTCCACCGAGAAGCCTAACCGGTCGTAGAGCAGATAGAGCGCCTTTAGCCCAATCGGCCGCGAACTTAAAGAGGTGGGAATGTCGGAGGGTAGGGTGCGGCTGCCGGCACGATTAAAATAGATGAGCGCTAAAAACATGCCCACGAACAGCAGCCCCAACAGCAACTCATAGGAGACCCGAACGCTACGCACCGTTCACACCCTCCTGCGCACTACGAGCGGTTGCACCCCCCAACAGGTTCACAACGGTTTCATAGGCGTTTAGGCCTCGCCGATAGTCCTGCTCTTCGGCGGCAAACTGGCCGTACCAAAACTTGTCGAAATCTCTGACCAACGGCGCGATGACCTCGTAAAACCGATCCAAGCGCTTGGCCCGCAGCGTCCTCAAATACTCAAAGTTCGTGCGGTCTCGCGCATATTCGATGATCTGAGCCTGATCGAGCCGGCACAATATCGCCAAAAAGAGCGCGCGAAAAGCCCGCCGGTAGTCTCCGGCAGCCGCGAACTGCTGAGCCTGTTGCAGCAAAACCTCCGCTTCGGGCAGCACGACCGGTGCCGGCTCCGGCTCGGTCGTCACCTTAAAAGAGGGCTTCTCTTGCTGCTTGGTAAGACGCGGCCATATCGCGTTTCTTACCAACCGCCATAAGAGCCAACCGCCTAATAACACCAACCCCACAACAAGTATATAGACCACAGGTCTTGGAATATAAGACGCGGCCATGTTCCCAAAATGGAGACGCCGTTGCAACCAATGCCAAAACCGTTCCAAAGCGCTATAGAGGTGGTGGAAGAAATTTTTAATGGCCTTTAGAATCGGGTTTGCAGAGGAGGTCGGCGTAGGCCGAAACTCGGAACGCGAGAGAATCTCCTTTAACGCCGTGCGCACCTGTGCAGGGCCGGGCGTTTGCGCCGAACAGGCGGCATTGAGAAGAGCGCAGAAAACAAACACCAAACTTGGAAAAAGCAGGTTCGACACCGTTCGCCGGCTGAAGGGTTGGAACCCAAAGAAGCTTTGTTTCATAGACGCTCCTCTCCAGCATAAAGCCGCTGCACCAGAAGGCGCACATCGAGGGCCTCTCGCCGAATGCGGCAGTCCACATAGAGCTTTACAACAACAATGAGAATGTAGAGAAACGTGATGAGGGCGACAACAAAGGAGATAAACGACTGAAGTGGCTCTGATAGGAGCGGAGGAAAAGAGAAGCGATCGAACACATAGCTTAACGGCGAAAGCGCCGCCAACTGCAAACAAAGCACCACAGGCAACAGCAGCGTTGTGGTAATCCATAGTCTCAGCGCTTGAGAGCGCGAAAGGAGGCTTGCATTACGCTCCCATACGGCCCCCACCGGCAGCTTTTCATAGACGATCAGCGGGCAAGCAAACAGAAAATAGCGCGTTACAATTCCTACTGCTACCATAAAGCTCACAAACAAGTCCGCAAACAAAAGCACAAGCGTCACAACAGTAATCACATCCCTCGCGAAAAAGGTATGTGACGCCCATATAACCAATGCCAGGATCACATAAAACAGCATCTGCATAACAAAAAATGCACCAAGAAAGACCACGATGGCGGTGAGCGCCAGTGGAATGAGTCGAAAAGCAGGAACTAGTCCCTGCCGCAGGGCTTGCCGAAAAGAGAGCGGTTCTTCATCGAGTAGCAGGGAGAGAATATAGAGGCAGAGGGGCCCCGATGCCACCAACAACACGCAAAACGAGAGAAAGCCCGGCACCGCCGCGCTTGGTGAACCGATAAGGAGGAACTTGCCTATAAGGCTAAGCACGGTATCGGTTGGGATGTTCTGTGAGCTGTAATCCAATTGCAAGATATCGGGGCGCATCCAAAGCACCTCAAGCGCATAACAGATCACATGCGCCGGAAGATAAAAGAGCGCCGATAGCAATAATAAAGGGCGGTATTCGCTGCGTAACAGGTCGAAGGAGCTATCGAGAATGGCCATAAGAGGCATCGGGTTCGTCTTCACGGTTTGCCTTGTTAAAGACGCCGACGCCGGCCTTTTCGATGTTTCCGCAGGGTTCTGCACGAATCGCTGAACGGCCATAGTGTTTAATTCTCCGCAAACGCGCTTTATCCTTCCTCATTGAGCGCAAATACTACTCGCCACCGGTTTGCGGGGACGAGGGGGTCTCGCCCGAAGTAGGGGCGCTTGTAGAGGGGTGTGAAGGCGTTAGTGCAGCCTCCCTAACAATAGAAACGTAGATTTTCACGCGCGAAAGGGGCTGTCCCTGAAGGTTATAGGCCTTCACCCCATCCGGCAGCACCAACTTTGCTTCCAATGTGGCATCGGTAGTAAGCGACTGTAGCTCAATAGGCTCTGTGCTTACAACAGAAAGACGCCCTAAAAGTGTAGGTAAGCCTTTAAGCTCCACTTGGCTCGGTAGCGCCGCGATACGCTCGACTCGGTAGGGGGGTGTTGGAAGCGAAGCAACTTGTGGGCTAACCACGGCGATCTGAAAAGACGGCTCGGAAACCAAATAGGCCGTTACATGCGCCGTTGGAGGAGAGATGTCCACATCCGTAACGGTAATCCCCTGTTTGTTCACCGCTTGAATGGCAAAATCTCCACGCACAACCCCATCTGCGAGAAGGGTGGGGTAAACGTTTAGGCGGGCAACGGCGTCTACATAGTCCTCTCGCCCGCTCACCTCGGCATGGGCCGGCACCACCTGTAAGCTTTGATAGGTATAGCCTAAAGGCGGCGGTGGGAGCACGGCATGAACCGGCAGCACGCGCGTGATTCGGGCATAAAGCTGAATGTGCAACGTTACCGGCCCCTCGATGTGAATTTGCTCCATCACATCCGGCTTCAAAGTCGGAACGGTATAGCGGGCCGGCACAATGGCCACATGGGTGTTGCTGCTTTGGCCGGCCAAATCCACATCGGCAACCACATCGCCATCGCGCATGTTCTCCACGAGAATGCGAGGCCCGGTAACACGCACAAGAGGATGCAGTGCCGTAGCATCGCAGATCACGTCGTTCGGAACGTTGTGAACCTGCACGGTCGCTCTGAGCGGCACCGTGATCTGTGGGTTCATGTTGTGCTCGGCCTGCACGTAGAAGTAGAGCAGAAGCGACAGAAACAACGAGATGAGTTTCAGCCCGATGTTACTCTGCAGCCGTCCCAATAGAGCAGGAAACCCGCTCGGCGCATTCGGTTGGCGAATAAAAAGTCTCATTTCACGGCCCGCCTATTCCCAAACAGACGCTCTGGCGGTTGCAACTGACGAGTAAGACGCTCGCGCAACGTCTCTCGATTAAGCCCTCGGATGAACTTATCGCCCATGGCCAGCGAAATGGTTCCCGTCTCTTCAGAGACAACCACAATGATCGCATCGCTGTTCTCCGCCATCCCCATCGCGGCTTTATGGCGGGTGTGGACGGCAGCCTCCACTCGTGGCCGATCGGTAAGGGGCAACACACATCCGGCTGCAGCGATCCGGCCACGCCGAATCACCACCGCCCCATCGTGCAGGGGTGTCCCTTTGTAAAAGAGGGTTTCCAAGAGCTGATCGGTCACCACCGCATCAATCGGCACACCGGTCGTAATGATCTCATCGAGGCCTGTCTGGCGTTCAAACACGATGAGAGCACCGGTACGGTTTGCGGATAGGTGGTAGGCGGCCATGGCAACGGCATCTATTACGGCACTTAGGTCTTCGCGGGGCAGAAGCGTTAAGCCCTGGCTCCAGAACCGCGGGCCAAACTCCTCGAGCGCATGGCGCAACTCCGGATAAAAGAGAATAACCAGAGCAACCGGCCCAAGAGGCAACACCTGTCGCAGCAGCCAGTTCAGCGTATCGAAGTGGAGAAGGGAGCTGAGGTAGAGCGCCGCCGCCAATGTAAACAGCCCCCCCAAAATCTGCCAAGCCCGCGTGCCGCGAACCAACAGGAGGAGCCGATAGATGAGGTAGGCCACAAGCAAAATATCAAGCGCGCCATACCAGGTGATATGCGTGCTAATCGCATGGAGCGCTTGTGCCGGTGTCATTCAGTGCTTACTCCCCAAAAGTTGGGCATTGCCCTATCTGCAAATGGAGATAATAACCCCTCTTCAAAAAAGTTGTGTTCCTCGTAACCCAAACAGCCGCGAATCTATAATGGCACCAGGTTTGCTGACAAGTTAGCCCTCATTATACCCTAGCGAGAGGGCGAATCGCCGTTGCGGCTCCTCGAAGGAAAAAGGTAGAATAGCGTGTGTGCGAACGCCCATACCACGCATCTATCGAGGAGAACCGTTATGACCGCCGTTGCCGAAGGCCTACGCGATGTAATTATTGGAACCTCCACCATCTGCGAAGTGCTCCCATCCGGTCAACTCTTTTACCGAGGCTACAGCATCCACGATCTGGCAGACCACTCCAGCTTTGAGGAGGTGGTCTATTTGTTGTGGCATGGTCGTCTTCCTACCCTCGCCCAACTCGAGCGCTTTAAAGCCCAACTGGAACAGGAGACGGCCTTTGCCGAAAACGCTCTCTCCCTCCTGAGGCTCTTCCCGAAATCGGCTCCTCCGATGGATGCGCTGCGTACGGCGGTTTCGGCCCTCGGCATGTTCGATGCGGATAACGGAATCCATACTCCTGAAGCAAACTTGAGAAAATCGATCCGACTTCAAGCCGCCATGCCCGTGCTCGTTGCCGCCTTTGAAAGACTGCGTCAAGGCTTAGAACCCATAAAGCCTCGCCCTGAGCTGGGCATCGCCGGCAATTTCCTTTATATGCTGCGAGGGGAAGAAGCCGACCCGCTCTACGTTCGTACCCTCGACATAGACTTTATTCTCCATGCCGACCACGAGATCAACGCCTCCACCTTTGCCACACGGGTCACCGTCGCTACCGGTGCCGATATCTATGCGGGCATCGTGTCGGGCATCGGTACGCTCTCCGGCCCCAAACACGGCGCCGCAGCCGAAGAGACCATGCGAATGCTTCTGGAAATCGGCGACATCTCGAATGTGGATGCCTATATTCGCCCACGCCTCACCGGCGAGAAGCGCATCCCCATCCCCGGTTTTGGGCACGCCGTCTATCGTGCCCCCGACCCGCGCGCCCAACATCTTCGCGAAATGAGCCGCAAACTCGGCGAGTTGCACAACAACCTGAAATGGTTCGAAATGACCGCCGCCATTGAAAAACTCGTCGAAGAGCTAAGCAACACCCCCGAACGCCTCGCCGCCGGGAAACAGCCTATCTACGCCAACGTGGATTGCTTCTCCGCCTCCTGCTACTATGTGATGGGCCTTCCCATCTATCTCTACACACCCCTCTTCGCCATTAGTCGCACCGCCGGATGGTGCGCCCATATGATGGAACAGATCCAACACCCGAAGCTCATTCGCCCGCGCGCCGAGTATGTAGGACCGCATGACCTGCCCTACATACCCATCTCACGGCGCGAAAACGGAAGTTATTAACATCTTTACAACCGAAACCGAGACAACGGTCGTGCGTAGAATCTCTTTGACGTATTAATACAATGCCAAACCGTTGCTATTTGAAGGCCGACTAGGAGAGACAGGTGTGCCCACGCCCGCCGTTGAGGAAAAACTGAAGACACTGCCCACTCGCCCCGGTTGCTATCTCTACAAAGGCGAGCAGGGTGAGATTCTTTATGTTGGGAAAGCCATTAACCTGCGCAACAGGGTGCGCTCCTACTTCCAAAAAGGGGCCAATTTAACTCCTAAAGTGCGCCGCCTGGTGAGCAAGATCACCGATCTTGAGGTTATTGTCTGCGATAGCGAGCTAGAGGCCTTAGTGCTTGAATGCTCTCTCATCAAAAAGCATCGCCCACCGTTCAATGTGCGCCTGCGCGATGATAAGCAGTACCCCTATCTCTGTATAACGACCTCCGAGCCTTTTCCACGCCTTATCCTTACACGCCGCGTCCGCCAAGATAAAAACCGCTACTTCGGCCCCTACCCCAACTCGCGAGCGGTTCGTACCACCATGGAGCTTATCAACCGCATCTTCCCGCTTATCTCTTGCGGTAAGCCCTTCGATGGCAGCCCCGTGCGTAAACCTTGCCTCTACTACCACTTAGGGCAATGCATGGCGCCTTGTGCCGGCCTTGCGGATAGAGAGGCCTACATGGCCGCTGTTAAAGAGGTGATAGACTTCCTAGAAGGGCGCCAAGAGCACATCGTCCAACGGCTTAAACAACAGATGGAGGAGGCCGCCGAAAACCTTGAATTTGAACGTGCTGCCCGCCTGCGCGACCAGTGGCAGGCCGTGGAGGAGACGCTCCAACGCCAGAAAGTCCTTACTACCGAAAGGATCGATCAAGATGTCATCGCCGTGGTGGAGGATAACACTGGCCTGAAAGAGGCCTGTGTGCAGATGTTCTTCATTCGCGGGGGCAAGCTCATCGGGCAAAACCATTTTCTGGTGGAGGGCACCGAGGAGGAGAGCCTTAGCGATGTGGTTCGTGAGTTCCTAAAGCAGTACTATCAGGAGGCCGCCTCGATCCCCGAGGAGATTCTCCTCCCCTGTGATATTGATGAGATAGAGATCGTACGTCAATGGCTGCGCCAAAAGCGAGGTAAAAAGGTGGAAATACAGGTGCCGGTGCGGGGAGAGCGCAAACGCCTGGTGGAAATGGCCACCGAAAATGCCCTGCACGCCCTCGAACAGATCAAGGCCGAGATGCGCGCACGCCTCGATAACACCGTGCAAGCCCTCACAGAGCTGGCCGAGGCGCTTGGTCTGGAGGACATCCCGCAGCGCATCGAGTGCTACGACATCTCCAACACACAAGGAGAACATCAGGTTGCCTCTATGGTCGTCTGCGAAAAGGGAGAGATGGTGCCCCAAGAGTATCGCCGCTTCAAGATCAAACGCAGCGATGGCAAACCAAACGACTATGCCTCGATGCGTGAGGTGATCATGCGCCGTCTGAAAGAGGCCAAACAGGGCAACCCCAAGTTCACCCGATTACCCTCCCTCATCATCGTGGACGGTGGGCGTGGACAGGTATCTGCGGCAGAGGCCGCCATGGAAGAGGTTAATCTCCATCTTCCCCTTGCCGGTCTGGCCAAACAGTTCGAGCATCTCTATCTGCCGGGCGAGCCAGACCCCGTTATCCTGCCGCGCAACAGCCAAGCGCTCTATCTGGTGCAACGCATTCGCGATGAAGCCCATCGCTTTGCAAATACCTTTGGCGCCAAAGTGCGCCAACGCGCCCAAACCCACTCCATTTTAGAGGAGGTCCCCGGCATCGGGCCGAAGCGTCGGCGGGCCCTCCAACTGCATTTTGGTGGCCTGGCCAAAATACGTGCTGCCACCATCGAGGAGTTGGCCGCTGTGCCCGGCATGACCCTCAAGCTGGCCACACAATTGTATGAAACCCTGCATCCAAACAGCTTCGTTGGCGAAGTAAACGGCATTTCTGCAGAAACAACCGACTAAATTTGACAATGTAGCGCTTTAGCGCACATAATGCGTGTAGTGCTTCGATTTAAGAGGCGTAAACCCTTAAAAAACAGACCCATCGTTCAAAATCGTCCCCTACCGGAAGGGATGTATACCATTCGCAACGCGCAGATAACCGATCAAAGTAAAGCTCTTGAAGAGAAGGTCTCTTTAGCTCATGCGCGGGTTTTGAAGGATCGGCGCACAAAGAACCTCATTCCTCGTCTACGCCCCGGCGATATCGCTCTCATCGCTCACCAAGACTTGGATGCGGTAGCGGCGCGTGCGCTTGTGGAAAAGCGCGTCTCTGCCGTAGTCAACGCCGCGGCCTCCATCTCCGGGCGTTATCCCAATCGAGGGCCTCTTATTCTTATGCAGGCCGGCATCCCACTCCTCGACGCGGTGGGTGAAGAGGCCTTTCTCCTTGCGCCGGATGGAAGCCAAGCCACCCTGATCGGGGATAGCCTTCGATTTCAGAACGGCCTCTGCTTGCAAGGCAAACGCCTCACCCTGGAGCTTGTAGAACAACAGATGGAGGCCGCTCGAGCCAATCTCGATCATGAGCTGACGCTTTTTGCCAAGAATACTCTGGCCTACATTGAGCGTGAGAAGGGACTGCTTGCGGCTCCCATCGAGGTGCCTCCCTTAAAAACCCGGTTTGCCGACCGCCACGTGCTCATTGTGGTGCGTGGCGAGGGCTACAAACAGGATTTGGCGCTTTTGTTGGAGCGCGGTTACCTCCACGATGCCCGACCGGTGCTGCTGGCCGTAGATGGGGGCGCCGATGCTCTCTTGGAAGTTCACCTTCGCCCCGATGTCATTCTTGGCGATATGGATAGCGTGAGCGATGAGGCGCTTAAATGCGGGGCCGAACTGGTGGTGCACGGCTATGCCCGCGAAGATGGGCGCGGCGCCCCAGGGATGGAAAGAATTAAAAAACTCGGCCTACATGCGCATGTCTTTCATATGGCGGGCACCAGCGAGGATGCCGCCATGCTGCTGGCCGATGAGCTTGGCGCACGTCTCATTGTAGCCGTTGGCACCCACTTCTCTTTAGAAGAGTTCCTCGATAAGGGGCGACGTGGCATGTCAAGCACCTTCCTCACCCGCCTTCGCATCGGTTCAAAACTTGTGGATGCCAAAGGGATAGGGCGTCTTCTGGAGACGCAACCTCATCAACTGTTCCGCGCATTTGCCCTCATTCTCCTCGCAGCATCTACTCCCATCATCGCCATGCTCTTCATCTCAGGGGCCGGTAAGGCCCTGTTGCGCTTTCTCTCTGTGCTTTGGCACTACCACTTTCGCTAAAAAAGGAACATCAGGTGGGACCCGGTTTCAAATATCATGTCATCACCATTTCGGCCATCTTCCTCGCGCTTACCGTGGGGCTTGTGGTCGGCAGCCTTACGGTCTCCCCACGTCTCGTTCGCACCTTCAGCGGTGCCTTGCACAACCTTAACATCACCGTGCAACAAGACCTTGCCGCCAAGCGCCAACAGGTGGCCAACTATCAAAAATTTTTAGATAAGGTGATGCCTTCCTTGGTTCAAAAAGACCTCCAAGGCCAAGCCGTTACCCTCATTCAAGTTGGCGACTACTCCGACCCCATTCCCGCCATCCAAACCGTGGTAAGCCAAGCCGGGGGTGAGGTGGTAAATGTCATCACCCTACAACATATCCTGTCGGATGATGGCAGCCTCTTAGATCAAAGGCTCAACGAGCTGCACTCCGATCATCCTAACCTGCCTCCTACCCGTGCCAAACTGTTGAATCTCCTCGCCACCACGCTGGTTAAAGGAGAAAACGCAAGCGAACCGGTGCTCGGCCCCTTGCAAGATGCCGGCCTCATCAGCTTCCATTCCAGCTACCCCATACAGCCCGTCTGCCATCGTTTTGTGCTGCTTGCCGGCAGCCATGCCGACGCCACCGCCCGCGTAACCGCTGTGGACGCCCCACTCATTGCCGCACTGCAGCATCTAGGCGCTACGGTGGTGATGTGCGAACCACAAAATGCCGCCGTCTCCGATGTGCCCGTCTACCACGCCCTCGGACTGCAGGTTCCAACCATTGACAACGTAGACGATCGCATCGGTCTCTATAGCCTTGTCCTCACCCTACAAGGGGGAGTAGGCGGTGACTTCGGCGTGAAGCCTACCGCCAAAGACCTTATTCCAACTCCAAGCTCCTCGTAAAATGCTCTCCGTTCTCATTCCGGCCTACAATGAAGAGACACGCATAGGGCAAACCGTACTTGCCGTAAAACGCGCCTTGCCCGAAGCGGAATGCCTGGTTATAGACGATGGCTCGAAGGATGCTACGGCACAACGGGCCGAAGAGGCCGGCGCCGATCTCGTCTTACGCTGCCCTCATCGGGGCAAAGGGGCTGCTCTACAAGCAGGTTTGAGGGTGGCCAACGGTGATATCCTGCTGCTGCTGGATGCCGATCTGGAAGAGACGGCGGAGGCAGCGGCCGCGCTTGTGCAGCCGGTGTGCAAAGGGGAGGTGGATATGTCTATCGCCGTCTTCCCAAAAACCCAGAAGGGAGGAGGGTTTGGCCTTGTTGTTCGCCTCGCACGATGGGGCATTCGCAAGCTTACCGGATGCACTTTTCAAGCACCTCTCTCGGGGCAGAGGGCGCTTAAGAGAGAGCTTTTAGAGCAGATCGGCGGTTTTGAGACCGGCTGGGGAGCCGAAGTGGGGCTTACGGTGCGTGCCCTGCGGCTGGGAGCGCGCCTTGTGGAGATAGAGCTGCCCATGCGCCACCGCGTTACCGGCAGACGAGCGACCGATCTGCTGCATCGGGCGATGCAGTTCTACGCGGTAGCCCGCATCCTTCTGCGCCTCTGGCTCGCTCCCCACCGGCGTCCGGAGGCTGCAACGCGCAAACTAGGGGCGCCTTAAAATGGACTACCGCCTCCTTGCTGCCTGTTTGGTTATTTTTGTGGCGCTGCCGTGGCTTGGCGAAAGGCTTTTACGTCGCTGGGGGCATCTGCAGACCAACTTTCGAGGAGTGGCTATTCCGCAGAGCTTCGGCGCCGTCGTTCTTCTCCAAGCGTTTCTGCTCTTTTGCCTCCTCGCCATGCTCTGGCCTCAGCAGCGACAGCAGTTTCTAAGTTGGGGGCTACTCTGTGTCGTCTTTGGACTGCTCGGCCTTGCCGATGATCTATGGGGAACGCCGGACTTTAGGGGGTTTAGAGGGCATCTGCGGGCGCTCTTTCAAAACGGAAAACTCACCACCGGACTTCTGAAAGCTGTGGGCGGCGGCCTGTTCGCACTGGGGTTTAGCTATGAGAACTTCGCGCCGAACTGGCCAAGAGTTGTGCTTGGAGGGCTTGTTATTGCCCTTTCTGCCAACGCCATCAATCTCCTTGATCTGCGCCCAGGGCGCGCTATCGCCGTTTTTCTGGTCGTCGCTCTCCCTCTTCTCCTGCAGATAACAAAACCCCTTCATCACCCTCTCTTCTTCCTTATGCTCTGTGCGGCCTCTTTATGGCCTTACGATGCACGGGGCCGAGCGATGCTCGGCGATGTTGGCAGCAACCTCCTCGGAGCGGCCGTGGGGTTCGCCTGTGCAGAAACCCTCTCGTTAGGGGGGCTTGTGGGAAGCCTGCTCCTGCTTTGTGCCTTTCACGCGCTTACCGAGCGCGTTTCCCTCTCGAAGCTGATCGAAAAAAACCGCATTCTGCGTTTCCTCGATCACCTCACGGGCCTACGTTGAGCACATACCCATCGTAGGCTGCCACAATGTGTGCCTTCCCTAAGGCCGCCTCCAACTGTTCGTGGGTAAAACCTCCATTATGGGAGAAATGGGTGGCTACAATGGGGGTCTCTAAGTGAATGACCTCGTTTTCAAGAAGCCACTGCTTCATCTTCACCACATCGGAAATAGACATATGCCCCCCATAATCTCCTTCAAGAGGGCCTTTTGTGCACTCTACGATAACGGCATCCAATTTAAAGTTTAACAAGAAGTTCCACGTCTCTTCATCGTACCAGCCGGTATCGCTGGCATAGAGTAGGGTAGTGCCCTGCATATCACGCAGCACGTAGTTGAAGCAGGTGATGGTCGGATCGTGATGAGCTACAATGGGTGTCACCTCATAGCCCGCGATCGTCTCCGTTTTCCAGGCACAAAGCGTGTGGAGTTCAAGGGGAAGAGCCGACTTTTGCTGCATGGGACACAAGGTCTCGATAACTTCTGGTGGTCCATAAATCGGTAAGGGATGTTCAAGCAGCTTAGAGACGAAATGCACGCCGCTATACTGCAGCTCTGCCGGACAGAAATGGTCCTCATGGGCATGCGTAAACAGCAGCGCCTGTAACGTGCGTAGTTCGATGTTATGGGCTATCGTATGGTAGAAGGTATCGGGTGGAAAATCTATTTTAAGGCGTCTATCTATGAGCAGAGAAGAGCGCGTGCGCACATCTTTCCCTTTATGCACACGGGCATAGGTGCACACGCCGCAATCACAAAAGAGTCCGGGCCATCCTTCCGCAGCTGCCGTCCCCAACAGCTCCACACGCATCGCAAAACCCTCCTTAATAGACTCGTATCGTCGCCTGTCGGCGAGCAATATACAGACGATCATATATACCCTGTAAGCGTGGAGATTTCCTATCCCTTTCTGAGAGGAAGGGGTGGTACTACAGAATGCCGACGCTCAAGCCCCCCTCTCCTCCCCCCGCACGCGGGGGAATGCTGCCCTCCCTCCCCCTGCAGGGGGAGGGGCAGGGGTGGGGCTGCAGAAACTGACAATCTCACGGCTCTAGAGTCAGTCGGTATAGCAAGCCACCCTTGTTCGCCCCCTATCCCGACCTTTCCCCCTATTAGGGAGAAAGGGGGCGGTTGTGGTTAGTTTCCGAAGGGAAGGTTATCATAGGAAACCGCCAATGAACTTGCTGGTCTCCCCTCTCCCAAATTGGGGGAGGGGTGGGGGCTTGTAGGGGTAGGCCTTGAAGAGCTGGCGATACGGCTGTCATTTCGAGCCGAAGGCGAGATGAACACCTGTTATTTCGAGCCGAAGGCGAGAAATCTTAAGTTTCCATTCCCACCCGTTCTGAGGGGGTAGGGGGTGGGGATGACAATCTCACCGTTCTAGAGGCAAATTGTACAGCAAGCCACCCTTGTTCGCCCCCTATCCCATCCTTTCCCCCGATTCGGGAGAAAGAGGGCTATCTTGCTGGTTTTGCAAGGGGAAGGTTATCATAGAAAATCACCAATAAACTTATTGGTCTCCCCTCTGCCGAATCGGGGGGTGAGAGCTTGAGGAGAAAGGTGCCGTCCGCAAAAGCGCCGTTTGCTAAGACCGCCAATCGCGAGATGCCTATCTACAATTGGGTAGGAAGTTCGGCGCTCGAGTTGCTTAAAAGAAAAAGACCCCGGACATCCGTGTCCGGGGAAGGGAGCGCGGCCTCCATGCCGCTTTAGGTCTCGTGTTCTGGAGGGGTCGTTTGAAAACTCAGGCCGCTTTCCGAAGGGGTTTGGACGGCTTGGCCTCAGGAGACGAAACGGCCTTCATCGGCTTCGAGGCTTCGGCAGGAGCGTCCTCAAGTTGGAATCGGCTTGTAAGCTCCTCCAACCGATGCGCCATGTTGCCGAGTTCCGCGGCGGTTGCGTTTACCTCCTGCATTCCGGCAGCCTGCTCTTCAACAGAAGCGGAGACGTTTTGCGTGGATGCCGCAACCTCTTCTGCGGCGGCGCTCATCTCCTCCGCGCCCGCGGCCGTCTCCTCACAGATGGCGGCTACGCTCGCAACGGCCTCGGAAACCTTATCCGCCGATTGGCTCATGTTCTCCACCAGCCGCATATCTTCTGCCGCGTTTACGGCAACCTGCTCCACCGTCTTTTGGACTTCGGTTACGCTCTCAGCCATCTGTTCCGCCAGGGCGGCGATGCTTTCGATATTCGCCGTAACCTGTTCTACCGAAGTGAGAATCTGCATCAGCGCCGTGCCGGCCTTCTCGCTTTGGGATGTTCCTAAGGCTACCTCTTGACTGCTCGCATCCATGGCGGTTACCGTCTGTTGCACACCCTGCTGCACCTCGCTAATGAGCGTGCTGATCTGCCCTGTCGCTTGGGAGGAGCGTTCCGCCAGCTTACGCACCTCATCTGCCACCACCGCAAAGCCACGTCCATGCTCTCCGGCCCGCGCGGCCTCGATGGCCGCGTTGAGGGCGAGCAGATTGGTCTGCTCGGCGATTTCGTTGATGGTTTGAATGATCGTGCCGATCTCCTGTCCCATCTTGCCAAGATGTTTCACCTTCTCCACAGCCACTTCCACCTGTTGACGAATGCGCCCCATGCCCTCAATGGTCTCTTCAACGGCTTTGGAACCGGCGTGAGCATCCTTCGCGGACTTCTGGGCACGCTCCGCGATCTCCTCGATCGAGTGGCTCACCTGCGAGACGATTTGGGTGGCCTCCTGCATTCCCTTATTCGCCTTTGTTGCAGCTTGCTGTTGTTCGGCCAACGTTTGACGAATATGGGCGATGGCCCCTTGCAAGGTCTCTACGGCAGCGGCTGCCTCGGTGGCCGCTCGGGCCTGCTGATCGCTGGCACGGGCGATCTCTTGGCTTGTCGTGGCCGATTGGCTTGCCGCTTGCGCCACCTCCTGAACAGAACCCGCGATCTCGTTGGCCGCTTGCGCCGTCTGCTCCGCAGAGACGTTCAACTGACGACTCATCGTGGAAACCGCCACGGCGTTTTCCACCAACTGGGCAATAAGATGTAGAAGAGCCTGACGCGAAGCCTCATAGGAATGCACCGTGCTCTTTATCTTCGATAGCATCTCGTTGAAGGTAGAGGCCATGTGTCCGATTTCATCCTTTCGATGAATGTCTAAAGCCTCCGCATCTACTTCTACCTTAGCCGTCAAGTCGCCTTCGGCTAAACAATGAATAGCTGCCTCTAGCTTCGAGATACCATGATCCTGCAGCCACCGCATTCTGTCGGAAACCTGTGCAAGCGGCTTTGTGATGGCAGTGGTCGTGAGCCACGCAAGACCTAAACTTAAGATCGCTGCAACGACTATAAGCGCGGTAAACTGCAAACGGGAGGCAGCCGAGAGGGCTAAAGAGGCCTCATGCATCTGCTTGGCGCGTTGGCGGGCATCCTGAATATAGTCATCGAGTGTTTTCTCAATATCGTTGAGCCAGTAGCGTCCACTCTCCTCGGAAAGCTTTTGAGCCTGCGCGTCCTTGTTTTGCCGGGCAAGCGCCCGAACTTGCCGATCGATGGGCAAAAAAGCGCTCCAGTCGCTCTCTATCTTTTGAATCGCCGTGCGATCGGCGTCGCGTGTTGCCTCTTTTTTCCACTGAGAAAGCGCATCTTGAAGGGCCGATTCGTATCCCTGCATCTCCTGTGAGTAGCGCGCGATATCCGAGGCACTGCTAGCTAAAATGAGATCCTTCTCATCGCGGTGGAAGCGCAGCATGTTGGAGCGCACTCGCACCCCATCATTCAAAAGCCGTTCGTCTTGGTAGAAACGACTGTTGATCTGCACGAGGGTATTCATGCGAAGCAGGCCAAGGACGCCTAAGCCTAGCATGGAGAGAATACAGACTCCAAAGCCAAGCGCCATTTTATGTGACGTGCGTAAATCGAAGAACCAGCGCATTTTCATCTCCCTGAAGCAGCAAGCTGTTTTTTTGGTCTAGGTCAACCTCTGTTAACCTTCGGTGTAGGGATTTTCGCAAAAACGCGCCATTTCTTTAGGGTGCATGTCCATCTATTGCTAATTTGTTCACACATCTGGAATCTGTGATGGGCTATAACTTCCCTCTCCGTCCTGATAGGGGGCGAACAAGGGTGGCTTGCTATATAGACTGACTCTAGAACCGTGAGATTGACAGCCCCACCTCTCGGAACTGATGGGAATTGAAACTTAAGATTTCTCGCCTTCGGCTCGAAATGACAGTGGTTCATCTCCCCTTCGACCCGAAATGACAGGTGTTTATTTCACAAGAAATGACAGTGGTTCATCTCACCTTCGGTTCGAGATGAGATTTACAGGGCATCCGCACCGTCGCCCGATTGACAACGAAGCGAAGTGCACAGTATACTTGCCTGCGGTTCGAGTTTTGGGGTGCATAACCCCACTAAGATGCGAGCCTATATTGACTAAAGATAGCTCACCATGAAGAGATTACTGAGAAGCAGTTTCTTTGTTTGTGGATTTATAACCGTTTTGTTGTCCGTATCGCTCACGGGGTGCAACAAACCGTCGTCCACTACAAACCCATCCGGGCCTACGAACAGTGTGCCCCCGCCCATTCCATCGCCGCCGGTTACCAACCCCACCGGCACGGCAAGTAAGACCCCCGTTACCGATGCGATAAACCGCTTATTGGAGGAGCAGGCAACGACGCCCTATCCGGTGTTGCCGCGGGGCACAAAACTGTTGGGAGCACGGGTAAAGGATGGCGTGGCTTATTTGGATTTTAACAGCGCCTTTAATCAGCTGGCCAATATGGGGGACACCACCGAGTCGGAGGCTCAAAAGGCACTGCGCCATGCCTTGCAGGGCATTCCGGGCGTAAAAATGATGGCCGTTACGGTGGAGGGAAAGCCCTTTCAGAGCCAAATGACGGACTGGACGACGCCCTTCCCCATTGCAGATTTGCCCCCCGCTCAGCCTAGCAGCCAAAAAACCTCTGAGAGCAACGAGGCTAGCCCGTGAGCGCTCCGTTTCTCGGTGTGTTCGATTCGGGAGTGGGAGGGCTTACGGTAGTTCATGCTCTGCGCAAGGCGGTGCCGCATATACCGATTTGGTATGTGGCCGACCAAGCGCATGTGCCTTATGGCGGGCGTCCTTTGGATGAGGTACGCGGTTTTGCGTGCGGCATTAGCGAGGCTCTTTTAGCCAATGCCACTGCGGAGTGCGTGGGCGTGGTAATGGCATGTAATATCTCTTCCGCCGTCGCTTTACCGGCGGTGCAGGCGAAGTACCCGCATGTGCCCGTTTTGGGTGTGGTCGAGCCAGGAGCACAAGCGGCCGCGCATCACACGCGGAATGGTCGCATTGGGGTGCTGGCCACGGAAGGAACGGTTCAGAGTGGAGCCTACCGCCAGGCGTTGCACCGAATAGCTCCCGACATCGAGGTATATGAGGTCGCGTGCCCCGCCTTTGTGCCCATCGTGGAGGCCGGTACAGAGGGCAGCGAGGCGGCTAGGGAGGCCGCCTGCCTCTACCTGCATCCATTGGAAGCTCACGATGTAGACACCGTTATATTAGGTTGTACACACTACCCCTTTCTGCTCCCCCTCTTGCGCCGTCTCAGCCCGCAGTTTGTGTACATAGACCCTGCCGAACCCACAGCGGAGGCGGTTGGCCAGGTGTTGTCTTCTCTTGGGGTGCAGAGTGCACCGCGTCATCGGCTTTTTACCACCGGCGATGTGGGCGCGTTTCATGCCCAGCTCGAGCGTCTCTTCCCCGATCTGCTTCTCGTTTCCGAGGTCAAATCGGCCCGGTGGGATGGTGGGCTGCTTGTATTGGATTGAACCAGGCCGTCTGCTTCTTTCATAATGGGCAGGCAACCCCTGCAGGGGGTGCCACAACGGGGCAACATCAACACATACCGTAGGGGCAGGCCGCGCGCCTGTCCAGTTAAACACGCCAATGGGGTAGCCACCAAATAGGGCGCCCTCCCCCTCAAGGGTTCCCCCTACGCTCTATGCAACGCGCGCCTGAAGGGCGTTGTCATGCTGGAAGATGGTTACGGTAAGAGGGGCCGATTCGCCGGGCACATCGGGCAGGTACGGCTCTAGGATGGCACCGAGTTGCTCGTCTACCTCGCGCTCCCAGTCGCGGGGGTGAGCGGCGTGTTGTTGCCGTTGCAACAGCCATTCCAGCGCCGTAGCGTCCCATTTCAGTTCGATGCCTTGCGCATGATAGCGTTGGATGAGTGTCTGCAGGCAGGGCGTGGTGAGGAGAGCTTCGCGTTCCATGGGCGATGGCGCCCTCATGCACACCTCGTCCATCTGCTCCACAAGGTCGGGTTCCAGCACGCTTTCGGCTAGCTCGCGTGGGTCGGGTGTCTGTTTGGTATGGCCGCCGACCAGCCCCATTCTCCGCAGTTGCTCTGGGTTAACGTCGGCGGAGAGCAGGGTAATGGTGTCGCTAAGGAAGATGCGTTTGCCACACGAGTCGGTGAGGAGGCCGGTGGCGATGGCCTGGGCCAGCAGGCTGCGAAGGCTTTTGTGGCAGGATTCGATGTTGCGACAGAGGAACACACAGCTGCCGAGTTGGGCAATTTGATGGATGGGCAGACGGCTTTCGTAGCCCACATAGCCCGGAGGCGATCCGATAAATTGAGAGATATCGTGAGCCTCGCGCATGCCGGCAAGGTCAATATCCACAAGGCGGGCGGCATCGCCGTAGACGGCTTCGGCGATGGCTTCGGCAAGCGGACGCGCCATGTGGCTCATCTCTCCGATAAGTAAGAGGGTGGCGTTGGGACGTTCGGGGTGGGTATCGAGGCCGCGCAAACTAACACTTAGGCGATGGACAAGCGCCTCGGCATCGCTGGGCAGCATCAAAGGGCGTTCCTGCAGCACCTGTTTCAAGCGGGCGATGCGTTCGGCGGGCGTCAGCAGCACGCCGGTCATACGGCGGGTTATCTCGGCCACGTCGCTTTCACGCACCTCGGTCTGCCCTTTTGCCAGCGCGTGGGCGACGCACTGTTCTAGCAGGTCTACCCCTTTGTCGGGGAAGCAGCGGTTGCGCAGACAGGTATTGGCCACCTCTAAAATCTGTTGGAGAACCCCATTGCTTACGTTAACGCCGCGCAGGCGTTGCAGCTCATCTCGGAGCGCTTCGAGGATGGCGCGCGTTTGAGCGAGCGTTGGCTCCTGAACGCGGATGGGCTGAAAGCGCCTTTCGAGGGCGGGGTCGGCTTCGATAAAGCGGCGGTATTCGTCGTCGGTGGTGGCGGCAATGCAGGCGATCTCCCCGCTGGCCAGTGCCGGTTTTAGGAGGTTGGCGAGGTCGCTCCCCCCTCCGGCGGCGCGAACGATGGTGTGCATCTCATCAATAAAAAGCAGCACGCCGGTACGGCGGGCTTCGGCGAGAAGGGCCTGCACGCGCTCCTCGAACTCACCGTGCACGTGGGTGCCGGCGAGGAGAGAGGCCGGTTCAATAGCCCAAAGATGAGCGTTTTGTAGGAGGGGTGGCACGTCTCCGCGCGCGATATATTGGGCCAAGCCTTCCACAATGGCCGTTTTGCCGACACCTGCCGGCCCGATGAGGGCCGGGTTGCGCTTGGTGCGTCGGCAAAGGGTTTCTATGACCATCTGTATCTCCTCTTCGCGCCCGACGACCGCGGAGAGGCGACCTTCACGAGCCGCACGCGTTAAATCTCTCCCATAGCGCTCCAGAAGGGGGCAGAAGGGCTGTTCCCAAGAGGCGTTTTGGGGTAGAGGAACAGGCTCTTCCAGCTCATAGCCGGCTCGGGTAAGGATAACCGCGCAAAGATCGCGCACTTCGATTTGAGCCATGTTTCTTGCCTGTGCAATGCACTCTGCTTCGGCAACCACCTCCTCTTCGGAAAGCTGCGGTCCGTTGTGACCCTGCTGCAGGCGACGCTGAAGTAAGGGGAGGAGCGCTTCGGGGTGGATTTCTTGGGTCATCTGTTCCACCAGGCCGCGATGTTGGCCGAGAAGTACCAGCAGCCAGTGATCCAGTGTTAGGGACAGGCCTGGTGACCGAAGCGCCCGAACGGCCGCCACGAGATGACGGCTTTCGGGCGATAAGGGTATGGAGCTATTTGCTTTCATAGAGACACTCGCTCTCACTTGTTGATATTTAAACGCATCATACCGTAACGCAAACTTTGTGTGGAGAGGGCAGGCTTGATTTTTGCCCTAGCGCCAGACCTCCCATCTCTGCCAAAAGCGTATGTTTGTATATTATGCTCTTTGAAGACAAAAGAACTGTCTACAGTTGCCGATCCCTCTTCGAGGTTCTCGGAGGGAAAGAAAAAATATGGCGAGACCTACCTGTCTGCGGGTAGGGTGGCCATTTCGGGCTTTTTGCCATGGGAGAGTGCTTTAGCTAAAACCTCGATCATCTCTTCCACCTGCTCTCGCACTTTATGGGTGGTGAGAGGCAAGATGACCCCTTCGGATGTGAAGCGGTGCCCTTTGAAAGCGTAATTCAGCAGCCGAATAGCTTCTGGGGTAAGGCGGACGTGGGGGGCGAACCGGATGGT
>NZ_DATGLN010000064.1:0-32623 GCF_035294165.1 Chthonomonas sp. | reverse complement strand
GCCTCCGTTATCGGTGGTAGGTCCAAAGTCGAAGGAGTGAATTACGAAGAAGCCGTTGCCGAAGGTAGGCATTGCATAGAGCACCCCTCCGCCGTTGGATGGCGACCCACCATTTTGACAGGTGCCATAGATGGTGTTGTTATGACCGAGAACCAGTCGCCCTGATGGATTAGAGGAGACCGGCAGTAGAACCGATGGACCTCCAAAGCTGTGAAGCAGGGTATAGCTACTTCCGTCTGTCTGTATTCTGAAAAACACTCCTCCGCCAAATGCACCTCCACCTAGTGTGGTGCCGTAGAGGGAGCCGTTCTGGTCTTGTACGAGATAGGTAAAGGGCACGGCACCGCCTACATTCACATAGGAGTTAGAGGCAGTGCCGGGTGCATTGAAGGTGTGAATCACCGTGAAGCCGCTGCCGTCGGGGAGTAGTTTATACAGGTCACCACCTCCGTTTGCACCATAGTCACAGGCACCGTAGAGCGCTCCATCTTTGCCTTGCAGTAAACCGATAGGAAAGTTTCCATCCGTATCTGAGAAATTATGGAGAACGGCGAAGGTTCCATCCAATTGCAGTCTAAAGACAACCCCAAATCCAAGGTTCCCCCCGGAAAGCGTAGTGCCATAGAGAGCTTGGTCGGCTCCTTGGATAAGACCTTTGGGACCGACACCATCTGCATTGGGGTTAGGAGCGTCTGGGGCAGGGTTGAGAGGAGGTGTCTGGAGAGCGGCAAAGGTGTACACCACCTGAAACTGGGTTCCATCTGGGTTTATGCTATAAACCACGCCGGCTCCGTTAGCACCTCCTTCAATGGCCGTACCAAAAAGCGTGCCATCGGGTAACTGAATGATGGCACTCGGAATGGCCCCATCGTTTCCTCCGGTAAAGGTATGGAGCACCTGAAAGTTACTGCCATCAGAGGCGACGGAAAAAAGAACGCCATTCCCAAACGCCCCTCCGTAGTAAGATGTACCAAAGATCCGTCCGTCAGACCCTACAATAACCGATGCTCGTGGGTTTGCCCCGTCCGCGTTGATGCCAGAGTTTAGCGCGGAGAAGGCATGCAGCACGACGATGGGCTGGGAAGTATAAGTAGGAAGAACGTTTGGCCTGAACGTTTGCCCCCTTCCCATTGTCGGATACGCCAGCCCCAAGAGGAGCGCAAAAAGAAGATGGAGAAGCGCTCGGTGTCGGTTGGTCGAGCCTGGAAGCTGTAGTGTAACGTTTTTATTCATGGTGACTTCCTTGCAGAGGTCTCTCATAGCCTGTTTTCTGTTTCGGAAACGATGAAGCGTAAGCGTTGCCGTCAGCAGAAAGAGCAGGGTTAAGCTTGTAAGCGATCCCACCTCCGGTGTCGAGGCCGAGGGGTTGAGAGTCACTTGAAACGGCTCACTTGCCAACACGTTCGTATCCGCGGGGGTGGCACCACCCAAAATAGAGTAGGTGCCTGAGTAGTTACCGGCAGGTGCGTTCGAGGGATTGGTGACCGTAAACAGGCCGATCAAACCGGTGCCCTGCCCTGGGTTAAGAGAGGCGGGAGCGTTGGTGAAGAACGGGGAGTCGTCAATCGTCCAGCCTATTCCGGTAAAGGAGACGTTGTCGGCGTTAAGAAAAACGGGGACGTTTCCGTTGTTGGTTAGCGTGCCGGTAAAGGTGAAGACGGTGCTTGTGCCGGCAGGCCCCGACTGAAGGGCGGGGGTGAGCGTCATGGTAAGTTGGGCATGCGCCTTTCCAAGCCCACAGCAGATGACCAGCAGAAGCATGGTTAAAAACAGAAGCAGTTTCGCGGTTTTCATGTTTGTTTCTTCTCCTATGATAGTTTTAGCTGTCGAGTTGTAACTGAAGACATTTCGTTTCATGGCAGCACCACCCGCCAGGACTGCTGAAAGCTTCCTGAGTTTTGGTTGCCTCCTGCAGAGAGTCGCACGGTTTGGCCGCTTTTACCGGCCGTGCTAGGGAAGGTGAGGGTAAACGAGGTGCTTTGAGCCGAGTTCAGACTAACTGCGGAGGTGGGAAGAGAGGGAGAGAGAGGAGAACCGGCGGCCCCTAGCCGCGATGTTGTGAGTGAGATGCCGTTGATGGGCGTCGTGCCAACATTGGTTACCTGTATCGTTACCGAGTAGGTGCCATTAGCATTCTTCTGCAGATTAGCATAGGAGAGTTGCAGTGCGGAGGCCGTTCCGGTAACGAAGACCGAGCTGGCGCTCTGTGTGGTTCCCAACTGAGGGTTTTGGGCGACGATATGGAAGTGATAGACCTGATTGGGAAAGGTCGGGATTGTCACCGAGTGCGTTAATCCCATAGTGGTATCGGCCAAGGAGGGGCCATTAGGTTCCAGCACGGCGCTGCCGGTGGAGGGTTCATCCGTCGTCCAGAAGATTTGGGCGGAAGTTCCGGTGGCATTCACAATGACAGAGACATTGCCGATATGGAACAGGGAGGTTTTGTAGTTCCAGCTCAGAATGTCGTGGTTTTCCCAGGCCGCTCCTGTGGCAGAGGTTAGGCCTACCCAAGCCATTCCCGACGGCAGGCTAAGCGCTTGTTGGAGGTCAACAGGTACAGAGAGAATCTGCACCCCATCCAGGAAAACCGTCATGTTCCCCGGTGCTCCGGGCAGGTAGCGTATCTCGGCGGTATGCACGTTTCCATCCGCCATCCGCACCGGAAGGTTGGGGTTATCTCCCAGAATGAAAGTTCCGTTAGAGCCATCGGCGGAGTTAGCGCCGTTCCCATGCGTGTGGATGGCGATATGGTTGTTATTTGGGTCGGGCGGGTTATACCACCAGTTCCAGAAGGTATCGAACTCCACAGCCAGAGAGTGAGTGATACCGACATACCCGATATCTCCTCCTTTATTGCCGAGTGCCGTGTCGCCTGCGGGATCGTTTTGAATAACAAAGGCGATCCCGTCTGCTCCCGGCGTAACCCCTGAGACGGAGCCTAGGTCCGTAATCTGGAACTGGAAGGTGCTGTCGAAGCCACCCTGTACAAAGAGCTGAGCGCCGAACCAGGCCGCACCCGCTTTGAAATCGACTGCAGGCGTCAGCCTAAGCCGGTTGTTAAAGAAACCGGCATCTCCTACTAACGACAGGGTGTTCGGGAAGTTGGCGGACAGCGAACTGTTGCTGAAGTCCGGGTAGCTGAAGATGGTTTCAAGCTGTGCTCGGGCCATGTTGAAGCCGCCTAGAAAGAGCAAGATGCCCAGAAGCCAGGCGAGCGAAACGATCCGATGGCGCTTCATTTTGAAGCCTCCTGTTTTGAATTTGAGCGTTGGGGAAAGGCTTTTGAAGCCCTTCCGATTCTCACTATAACAGGCCATCATTAGCCCATCATTAGCTCAATCATTAGCTCAAAGGTGTTTTTGAGAGAAAATTTGATTTTTTCGGGAATAAGGGGCAAAAATTTTTTATTTTTTTTCGCAAGGAGCGTTGGGATACCGGGCGAGAAACCATTAGCTTGGCTTGTGCACCGCGCTATCTGCATTAGGGGGGCGCCGCGTCTTAACATTCTCTTAATATTTTTCGGGATATAATCGTTGGTAGAAAGCACAAGAGGTTTGGGCTGCGATCTGAAACCTCAACATAGCCGAAGGAGGCCGAGAAAAGAAGGATATGAATTTCAGGGTGAACCTGAGACAAGCAGGGAGTATAGGGCTACTGCTGTTGGTTGTTTCTGGGTACGCGCTTGCACAAGGCACTACCTTGCGAGGGGCCGGTAGCACCTTTGCTGCCCCTATCTACACCCAGTGGTTTGCAGAGTATAAAAAGGAGACCGGCGTGTCTGTGGACTACCAGGCGGTAGGGTCGGGCGCAGGGATCAACGCCCTGAAGAATCGCACGGTAGATTTTGGAGCGACGGATGCCCCCTTAACCGATTCCGACCTCAAACAGATGCCTTTTCCTGTGGTGCAGATTCCCACGTTGGGAGGCGCCGTGGTGATGACCTACAACCTGCCCGGTGTCGGCTCGGGGCTTCGTCTTACCCCGGAGATCATTGCCGATATCTATATGGGCAAGATCAAGAAGTGGAACGACCCGCGCATCCTGGCCGTTAACTTTATTAAGAATCTACCCGATCTGCCCATTCATCCTGTTCACCGCTCCGATGCTTCGGGAACGACCTATATCTTCACGAGCTTTCTGACAAAAGCCGTGCCTGAGTGGGCAAAACAGATAGGATCGGGAAAATCGGTGAGCTGGCCGGTTGGGATCGGAGGACAGGGTAACCCCGGCGTGACGGCCAATATTATGCGCACCAAGGGAGGGTTTGGTTATGTGGAGCTGGCCTATGCTATCCAGAACCATCTGTCACTGGCCTCCGTGCGTAATGCTGCCGGGAACTTCGTTACGCCTAGCGTTACCACCACCAATATCGCAATCGGGCAGTATATCGCCGCTTTGAAAAAGGACATCCGCACGCCTACCGTCTATGCTCCTGGTGTCAATAGTTATCCCATATGCGGGCTTACCTATGTGCTTATCTATCAGCATGGAGGAAGTAATCCGGGGCCGGTGACGAAGCTGTTTAGTTGGGCGATGGGTGAGGAAGCTCAAAAGATGGGAGAGAAGCTTTACTACGCTCCCCTGCCGCCTTCCTTGATAAAGCTGAATTTGGCGGCACTTAAAACCGTGCAAGGTGCCCAAGTGGCGATAGGGCCTTAATTAGGGAAAATGGCGCAAATCTCGTTGCCAAAAGCGCATACTCCAACACCCCGTGGGCTAGGGGGGCGAAGAGCCTGGGTGTTTCTCATAGATCGCCTTTTCCGCGGAACCGCCCTGCTCTTCGCTCTCTCAACCGTTGTGATTATTCTAGGTATTGCCCTCTCTTTGGTGCTGGCCTCCCGACAAAACTTTCACCACTCCGGCCTTCGCTTTTTCGTGGGTGAGAGGTGGATACCCAACCCACCTACGGCAGACAAGCCCATTGGGAACGTGTTCGGTGTGCTGCCCTTCGTATATGGCACATTCGTCACCTCGGCTTTAGCGCTGCTTTTGGCCGTGCCCATAGGGGTTGGCAGCGCCATCTTCTTGGCGGAGTTGGCGCCGCATCGGGTAAATAAAACACTCTCTTTCTTTATCGAGATGCTCGCAGCGGTGCCTAGCATCGTGTACGGTTACTGGGGCCTACTCTATCTCGTTCCCATTTTGCAAAACCAAGTGGAGGTATGGCTGAACGCTCATTTCGGAAGCATTCCCTTTTTCGCCTCCTACTATGATACGGGCACCGGCATGGATTTCCTTGCTGCCGGTGTTGTGCTCTCGCTTATGATTCTGCCCTACGTCACTGCGGTATCGCGTGACGTGCTGATGGCCGTTCCCCGTGTGCAACGCGAAGCGGCCTATGGCCTTGGCGCCACGCCATGGGAGGCCACTAAACAGGTGGTACTGCGCTATGCAAGTAGCGGAATCATCGGGGCCATTATGTTGGCGCTAGGCCGCGCATTGGGCGAAACCATGGCGGTGACTATGGTCATCGGCGCTAAAGTGACAATAGCTCATTTAAAAGACCCAGCAAGCTTCTCCCTCTTACGCTCCGGCTATACGATGACCTCCGTTCTCGTCGATCAGTACAATGGACCCAACTCTCCTTTACATGCGAGCGCTCTCACCGAGATCGCGCTGACGCTGTTTCTCATCACCATTGTGGTGAACGGGTTGGCTCGTCTGCTCGTTTGGCTTACTGCGAGCGGAGGGGGAGGAACACGCCGAACGGTGGCATTGCGTGGTCATTTAATCGGCTTTCTGCGCATCCTACTGAGCTTGTTGGTGGCCGTTGTGTTGCTCTATCAGATCGTGCATGATATGCGGTCGGAAGGTTTGCGGGGGCTTTTAGGGCCGGCAGAGGTGCTGGCGATATTTCTCTTGCTTCTAGGGAGTATTAACCGCTGGGCACCCCATACACGCTTTTTCCAGATGTGGCGACGCATCGGCAGCATCGGCGGTAATGTTGTCTGTTTTCTGTGTGCGCTGCTGGGGGCTGCTGCGCTTGTTTGGCTGTTCCAATATGTGTTTCGAGCCGGCTTTCCTGCCCTGAATGCGCAGTTCTTCCGTCGCCCAAACCCGGCAAACCCGGAGGCGGGAGGCATGTTGCATGCCATTGTAGGGACGGGTATTCTGGTGGCGATGGCCTCAGCCGTGGGCGTTCCTACTGGAATTTTAGGTGGAATCTATCTGTCGGAGTTTGGCAAAGGGAGACTGGGCTTCTGGATTCGGTTTTTCACAGACCTCCTTAACGGCGTGCCTTCCATCGTTGTCGGCATCTTCGTCTATAATATCCTGGTGGTGCCGACTCACGAAAACTTTGGATATGCCGGTGGCATTGCTTTGGGCATTTTGATGATCCCAACGGTGATGCGCACCACGGAAGAGCTGTTAAAAGTGGTGCCCGTCTCTTTACGTGAGGCCTCACTTGCCCTTGGGGCTACTTATGCTCGAACGATATGGAAAGTGGTGTTGCCGGCTGCCCGCGGAGGCATTCTCACCGGTATTCTCTTGGCAGTGGCGCGTGTGGCCGGAGAGACAGCCCCTCTGCTCATTGTGCTCTGTAGCATTAACTTGTGGTCGGTGAACCCACAAAAGCCCTTGCCTTCTCTGCCGGTTCAGATATATCTTCTGCGAAACGATAACGACCCCGTGGCGCTCTCCCAGGCGTGGGGTGCGGCGCTGGTGCTTGTGCTCCTCGTTATCGTGACGAGCCTGCTGGCGCGTATCGTCTCTGCACGAGGTGAGATACGGGCGACAAACTAAACTCTCGAACAAGAAGGGATGATATGAGACAAAGAGACTGTGGACTGTTGGGTGTTATAGGCTTGGCTGTGCTGCTGAGCGGCTGTTCCTCTAGTACGCCATCGGGAGGTGCCGCTTCCAGCCAGGGAACGTTGAACAACACAAGTAAGAATGCTCAGATCGAAGCCGATGCGAAGGCTGCGCTCGCAGCCGATCCGGCGTTGAAGGACGAGAAAATATCCGTCTCCGTTAAGGATGCCCAAGTGATCTTGGATGGTACGGTAAAATCTATTGCAGCGCACGATGAGGCCGAAAAGGACGTAGACCAGGTAATTCAAAAGTATTCTAGCGTTAACGCCGGTGTAATCAACAACCTTTTGGTGGCGAGTGACCGCACGGCCGTTTCCCAAAACGGGGGCGCGCCTTAGTTGCGAGGAGGAAGTCCTCTTATGGAAACAACAGAACGCGGGGTGCCGCTCTCTTTGGAAGAGAGTGTGATTGCCGGAGCCTCGAATGGAAGAAAGGAGGCTGTACGCATCTCTGTGCGGCATCTCGACTTCTTTTACGGGAAGTTTCAGGCGCTACACGACATCAACCTCGATATATTGCGCAATCAGGTAACCGCCCTTATAGGCCCTTCGGGTTGCGGGAAATCTACGTTTCTTCGCACCCTAAACCGGATGAACGACATTATTCCGGGTGCTCGCTTAAGTGGCCAGGTGCTGCTAGATGGAGAGGATATCTACGAGAAGGGAGTGGATGTCATTGCGCTGCGACGTCGTGTGGGTATGGTGTTTCAGAAGCCAAACCCGTTTCGAATGTCCATTCGAGAAAACGTAGAGTACGGGCCGCGCTTGCACGGCATTCGCGATAAGAAGCGCCTCGCCGAAATCGTTGAGCGCTCTCTGAAACAGGCAGCACTGTGGGATGAGGTAAAGGATAACCTCAATAAGTCGGCAGAAGAGCTTTCTGGGGGTCAGCAGCAGCGACTCTGTATTGCACGTACGCTGGCGGTAGACCCAGAGGTTATCCTTATGGATGAACCCTGTTCCGCGCTCGATCCGGCCTCAACCTATCGTATTGAGCAGCTCATGGACGAAATGCGCGCCAACTACACTATTGTTATCGTCACGCACAACATGCAGCAAGCGGCCCGTGTTTCACAACGCACGGCCTTCTTTTTAAAGGGTGAACTCATTGAAGTAGGAAATACGGAGGACATCTTCTCCCGACCACGCGACAAGCGTACGGAAGATTACATTCAAGGCCGATTCGGGTAACAGAGTGCATCTCTGCCTCATAGAAAAAAGCGGCAAGAAACCGAGGTTGTTTACCAAACACCAGTTGCAGTGTAGGGGTAGGCCTTGTGTCTACCCTTTTCAATTGTCCTTGATGGAGCCGGAATCGGGACGGTTCTGCAATATCGGTATCTACTGCCTCCTTTGCAGTGCGGTTCTCTTGACAAAAATCCCTCAAACAGGATACAATACAGGTGTAAACGAAGGGCTTCCGGGGATATCGTCTAGAGGTTAGGACGAGGGATTTTCAGTCCCTAAACCGGGGTTCGATTCCCCGTATCCCTATTGAAAAAGAGAGTTGCCCGCCGAGGTGGTGGAACTGGTAGACACGTACGCTTGAGGTGCGTATGCCGAAAGGCTTGCAGGTTCGAGTCCTGTCCTCGGCACTCCCGAATTCTAGAAGAGGGGCTTACCTTAAGGTAAGCCCCTCCTATTTTGTTGTGCCGGTCTCAAAAGGCCTGTTATTTGAGTGCCTGGGTGACCGTTCGGCCTTCGTAGAAAAACAAGCCCCATCCCAAAAAATGTAGATGGGGCTGCTTGGGTAGGCCTGTTAGAGATGCTTCACTTCGATGGGGCGTCCCTCCTCCGCCGACTTCCAGGCCGCCTCGGTCAGCTCCATAACGCGCAGGCCCCAGATTGCAGGGGAGCCGACCGGCTCTTTACCCAGGATGGCGTTGATAAAATTGGTATCCGGATCGCTGCCTTTGGGCATCTCTTCTGCAGTGGGGGTGAATCGCTTGCCGTCCGGCCCGCACACTTCTAATTGCCCGTTGCGCAAGAAAAACACGCCCTGATCGCAGCAGATCGTGATATCCTCATGCCAGGTAGGTGCATTGCCCACCACCGATATATTGGCCAAGGCTCCGCCTGAAAAGCGCAACGAGAGAGCCGAGTTGATGTCCACCGGCGAATCGAAGTTCTCAATGTAACCAAAGACGCTCTCGGCGGGCAGGTTCGTCATAAAGAGGATAACCGCTACAAGGTGCGACCCGGAATCGTTGAGCTGACCGCCCCCGCTTAAGGCCGGGTCTTGTCGCCATTTTCCTTTCGTTCCACGATACCAGTTCTGGCTTTGGAAGGCCTGAACGAACTGTACCGGCCCGTAGCGACCGGCTGCGATCTGATCGCGAATATAGAGAAATTCAGACATGTAGTGCCGTTGATAGCTGACCACCAACACCTTGCCGCTTTTTTCGACTTGCTTGAGGATCTGATGCGCGTGCTCTACGGTGCACACCATCGGCTTTTCCGTCAGCACGTGAAGACCGGCTTCCAGCGCCGCCATGATCTGCTCAAAATGGGCTGTATGAGGTGTGTTGATGTTGACAGCATCTACCAAGCCAGAGCGGATAAGCTCTTTGTAGTCCTGAAAGGTTGCCACTCCCTTAAGTTGGGGGTAACGTTCGACAGTATGGGCGAGCGATTCGGAAGATGTGTCGCAGAGAGCGGTGATCTCGGCTGCAGGGTGTGCTAGGAGTCGCTGAATGTGGCCTTGCGCGATGCCTCCGGTGCCGATGATGCCAACACGAACTTTTTCCATATTTTTGTTGAAAAACCTCCTCCTTATGGTGTCCACAGAGTCTAGTGCGGACTTGAGTCTTACAGACTATTAAATTGGCTTTTTCCCATCGTTTTCCTGCCGGGTAGAGACTAGGGCGCCTACCTCTTCAAAGGCTTTGGACGCGCAGCAAGGTTGTAAGCGACAGCGGAAGGGAGGGTATTGACTTGGAAGGTGACCTGAAGTCGGTTGTTCTGATAACGCGAGGTCACCGGCACGTACCCAAGAATGTGCCCCTCTGCATCGTAGGCCGTAACGGTTAGGCCCTGTCGCCATCGTGGGTCTATAGCGGCGGCTTGAAGGGTTATTGGAAAGACGCGATCGCGCGGAAAAGGAATGAGCTTCCAACGCCCGGCTCGTTGTCGTTTCAGAAGCAGACTACCGTTGGTACGGATCGGGCCAAAATCTACCATCGTCCCGTTCACATTCTGGTGTGCATGGAGCTGTGTCAATGGCGGTATGGAGGTTTTAGTATCCTTTGTAAAAGTAAGCAACATACCGTGGTTGGCCACATGTAACGTGCCTACGATAATCCGCGAGGAGCCATCGTCATCTCCTTGAAGCACGAGGCGTTCCCCTGTTTGGGGCGAATAAATGCCAAGTTTAATCTGATAGTCTCCATCTTTAAGATCGTCTGGCAGGGTAACGGCTACGGATGTGCCGCTTACCGTGCCGGGCTGCCATCGATCGGGGGGCAGAGGAAGGCCCGAGTCGGTCTGCAACACAATGCCTTCGTGCTCTTCAAGGCCAGGTTGGGTAAAGTGCACAAAAACCCGATATCCTTTTGGAATGGACGCCCCTACATGCCAGGCGAAGGCAATGGCGAATTGCCTCGGGCCCGTTTGTTGGAAAGAGAGCACGGAAGGCTGAACGGGAAGTGGGATAATCGGGCCGGCGACGTCGGTTCGTGCGTTCACAAAGATGCGGTTCGGTGTGCGCAGGTAGTCTGCCACGATGCCCCGGCGGCGAGCCGTCCAAGCGATGATGTCTTTGCCGAGTGCCAGCCATCCATATTGTGGCAAGAGAAAGGATGCCTCGCCGATCCGCAGCGGCCAAGCGGCAGCACGTGCGTTGGCAAAAATACGAAGCCCATTATTGTATTCTATCATGACGCGATCAAAGGGGCTATTGGCTGCGATGGCTTGCTCGGTGGGAACAAGCTTGCGGTTGACCTCATACAGAATGCGTTTAGGGATGGCTGTGGCATAGCGCGACGAGAGCGGCCAGAGCAGGTTTTCCTCTTGCCAAATGTAGGCTAGATTGTGAACGAGTTGGGAAGGAATGAAACCGTCGTGGCCGTAAGCGATCTCCTCCATGCGGTATTGATCGAGAGTTTTTGTAGGGGGGATGTGCTGCCACCAGAACCCTTGGTAGCCTTCGTGCAGCCACCGTTCCAAATAACCCATACCGTGATTGCACTGACGAGGATGGATTTTCAAAAGATCGAAATCTACAAAGAGAGGAGCCTCTTCACCGCCGTTAGTCGGTACACCCTGACCGAACTGCGCCTCCACCCCATCAAGCAGGCCGCTCCAGCGCCAATGTTGGTTGCCCTCACCGACCACCGGGCCGTGGTGTACCTCTCGGAATAACTGCCATAAAGCCTTATAGGCCTCCCACACCGTGTGAAACTCGCCAGCGCCAGGCCTACCTGCTTGGAAGTCCACATGCCACCAAGGTGGCACGGAAGAGTGCACATCGAGATAGCCGGCGTTGGGGGCGTAATGCTGTTGTACCTGAATAGTAATGCGTCGTGCATATTTTAGAATGGCGGTGGGGGCCAGCGCATAAGACTGAATAAGGTTTTTCCAAGCCGGTTGGGGGTTGCCTTGAGAGTCTCTGGCTACATCCTGCCAGGTAAAGGAGGGGGCATTCGGATAAAAATCTACGTAGTTTTCATGAAGGGCAATGCGTTCTCCAAGGCTTTCTGCTGTGTGGGTCCACACCTTCATGCCTTCATCTCCTCCAAGATCGGCATTTGCGGGCACCGTATCGGGTAGCTGGTTGTCGTATCCCCCATGCTGCCAAACATGAGCGATGGTAAAGAGATGGGTAAGGCTATAGGTTGCCAGTTCGCGCAGCCAGGCCGCATTATCGCTAAAACGGCCGTTCCAGACATCGAAAATGACGAACTGCCCCATAAGTTTGAGGTAAGGTGAAGGGGGATTGGGCGGTGTGGGTAGCACATCACGAAAGTTGTTTGAGAGCGCATAGTAGACCGTTTCATGAAGGGCATTTCTCCGGCCGTTGGTCAACGGTTCGTAGAGAGCGCTTGTGCCGTCGAAGGCACTGGCGTGCGAAAGCTGAAAATCGGCGAAGGTGTTTGCATAGAGGCCGAGTTGAGGAAAATAGGCTATCGTGCCTAAGTAAGGAACCACAATTTGATGAGCAAACGCCACCGGTCCCAGACGGCCAAAATCTACCGCGGCGATGTAGGGGTCTGGTGAGCGGAGATCAAGGCGGACGGCACGCCCGGAAGGGGCGTAGAGAACGGCCTGAATATGGATTTTCCGTTCGCCAACGGCATAGGTAGCCTCACGCACAACGACATGTCGGGAAGGCTCGTTCTGTTGGATAAGCGAGAGGAGATGAGCTTGGGGGGCGTCAGAGCGAACGAGCTTCCCATCCGGCGCCACAAAGGTGAAGACTGCTCCGAATCCCACAGAAATGGGATGCATGTGAGGCACAGGAGAGGAGGTTTTGGCGGTGAGAGCCAGAGACCACCCGCCTAGGACGTTTTTAGGATGAGGAGCGACGAAAGCTCGCAACACATAGGAACTGTGAGACCCAAAAGTCGGTGCACAGGAACCGAAATCCGAGCGACCGAGACTTAACTCGCCGCTATCAGCATGGAAAAGCGGCGGACTAGCAGGTGGGCCGCCCCTGACGATGATCTCTCTGTCTCCCCAAAGCGCGTAGTCGAAGGAGGGATCGCGCTTTGGCCCCGGATCGGTCTCGAAACGCAGGATGATGGTGGTGCCTGCGTAGCGGGTGAGATCGAAACGGTAGCGGCTCCAGATGGAGTCGGTTTTATTTTTGTCGAGCCATTTTTGGCCGTTTACAAAGAGGCGAAAGGTTGCGCCATCGGAGAGATGGGGACCGGTGAAGCCCTGGCGCATCGCAATGGAGAATTGCAGCACGATCTGCTTAGCAGGCGGGAGATGCAGCCAGAAGGTCTGATCGGTGTCTCCGGTGCCGCCTCGCCAAATAGGATGCAACAGAAAGGCGGTTTGGCCGTTTTGGGTACCAAACGGCTCACAGGCAATGCCGGTGTCTTCGGTAAAAAAGCCGCTCCATCCAATGGGCATAATGCCTGTGCGGCCATCGTCATAACGATAGGAGACCTGATAAAGCCCAATATCGTCAAGTGATGTAACGCCACCGGGAAGGGATACCACCAGATCGGGAGAAGGTGTTTTTGCGATGGATGGAGGAGGACTTAAGAGGACAAAGCAGAGCGATAGCAAGGAAAGAGTGCAGAAGCACTTTGACATAGCAAGCTCCTCATGCGGCGATACCTATTCGTCTTTTGTCCTGCGTCGTTTTTGGAGGGCACGTTCGAGGCGTTTTAGGAAGGTATTTTCATGAAGCTGAATGTCGGCAGGAACGATCTTGCCTATAGGTACGTCGAGCGTGGGCAAAAGTCCTGCTGCTTTGGAATAGCCCAGATATTGACTGGAGAAGACGCTGCGGTGGCCTACAATAAGGAAAGCGGTGCAGGCACAGAGGGCGGCTTCTACGCCGAAATGGCCTCCTAGCAGTTCGAGGGCCATCACCGAGGCCGCTATAGGAGTGTTGGCTGCGGCAGCGAGGACGGCAACAAACCCGAAGCGGGCGAAGAGAGGGACGGGTAGATGAAGAAGTTGCGCCAGAGCAGCACCCGCTGTAGAGCCGATGAAGAAAAGAGGAGTGACGATGCCACCGGCACCACCGGTTTTTAGGCTTAGCGAGGTAGCGACGATCTTGACCAAAAAGGCGAAAAGCATGATTTTGGCTGTTCCCTCAAGAGCCGATCTAATGAGGGGTTCACTCAGGTCTGCGTAGCCAGAACCGGTAAGCTGGTAGAGCACGGCCAGGGCTGTTCCACCACATGCCGCGACCCAAAAGGGGTGTTGTGCGAAACGCCGTAGCTGTTGATCGAGAAATCGCATGGTCTCGATGAGAAGCATGGCGACCAGACCGAAGAAGACCCCTGAAAGCAGGCTGAGAGCTACAAGCATTGGCTGGGAGAGTTGTTGGCTGTGCCCATGGCCGGGAACGAGCACGGGCACGGGTGGCGACGCACCACAAGCAAGATGGCCCACGATGCCGGCTACGATGCAGGGAAAAAGCACAGGGTATTCTAACCGTCCTAGGTAAAGCACCTCTACACCAAAAAGAGCGCCGGAAATAGGAGTTCCAAAGACGGCGGCAAAACCGGCGCTGACACCGCAGATCACTAGGCGGCGCCGGTCTTCATCCGAGAGGCGCAGAAGGTCGGAGAGCAGGCTGGAAAACATGGCTCCGATTTGCGCGGCCGGTCCCTCTTTTCCTACCGAGCCTCCGCCGAACAACGTAAGAATGCTAAGAAAGAGGCGCACCGGAATGGCAAAGGGGTCGAGGCGACCGCTGCGGGTATGGATCGCTTCGATCACAGCATCGGTGCCTTCCTGCGGTTCGAGGTCGTCGTGCGCTTTTCGGCGCGTGGTAACCTGGGCTAAAAGCACACAGAGAGGGAAGATGAGCGGCAGAAGCCAAAAATGTGGGATACCAGAGCGATCAAGAGCATGCCCAAACCCAATGGCGTGGTTAAGTACGTAAAGGTACAGACGTACGCCGAGACCGGCCAAGATTCCTACCGCGGTTCCGAGTACAGCCCATTTGAAGGTATTGATGAGCAGCGTCGCCTGCTCTAGATACCACCGATAGGCTGCATAGGTTTCGGTAGGTGCATCTGGCGGTAAGGGGTTATAGGTCTCAACACCGGAAACGGCAACGGGAGGCCGTTCTTGTCGCCCTGTTTCGGATTTTGTAGAGGGCGATGTCGTCTCTTGTGAGGGGTTATCGGGTAGGGACATGGGGTTGGATCAACATTTCATGAAGTTGTTCTAGGGAAAAGTCGGCCTGCTCTTTTTCAAGCTCATGCACGCGACAGAACTCCTCTAAGAGCGCGAGCATAAGGGCTATACGCGGCCCTCGAATGCGATAGAGACGTTTTGTGCCTTGGGCTTCGGCCACTACAAGGCCTACCTGATTGAGCACGGCGAGGTTTTGAGAGACTGCCGGTTGGGCGATGCCCAACTCCTGCGCCAGCGTATTCACCGTGGACGGCTGTTGACAAAGCCGCTTGATGATTTGTAGGCGCACCGGATGCGACAGGGCTGCAAAGATTTTGCAGATGGGCATCAGGTAGCTCCTTGCTTCGGCCTGGGCCTGAGGAACAACACTTTCGGCTTGGCTATTCGTATTTGTCATAGGGTGCATTTTCGTAATATGCAAAATTTTGAATATTCTAGGTAAGATTATACCCGATTATCTCATGTCATCTACCGTTTTGAAACAAGATGTGCCAGCCTTGGCCACACGCCCAGTTGTAGATACGCATCTATGGGCACACGCCATGGTTCGTCGCTATGGCCGGCAATCCATCGCCTATCAGGCGTTACTGCCGGGGGTTACGCTAGGGGTTTATCCTCATCTGCCGGCTTTGGTGGGCTATGTGGAGCGCCGACATACACGCATCGTTGTGGGGTTGCCAATGGCCTCGTTAGATAGGCGGGGAGAGGCTATAACGCTGTTTGAGCAAGAAGCTGCCGAGGCAGGATGTCGGGTCTGTTATTTTGGGGTGGAAGAAGAGGATGCCGAGCTTTTGGACAATAGAGGGCGCATGCGGCTCGGGGCACAGCCCCTTTGGATTCCGAGTTGTTGGGTGCAGACCCTAGAGAGGCATCCTTCGATCCGCGCCCAGATTCGCCGGGCGCGTAACAAAGGGGTTGAGGTGCACGAATGGCCTTTGGAGCGCGTCGTCGGCAGTGGGGCGTTAAGGACTTGCTTGAGGGATTGGTTGAGCCGACATGCACTTCCTCCTATGCATTTTCTTGCCGAGCCGGATATTTTGGCCCATCTGTACGACCGTCGGGTGTTCGTTGCGGAACGTGCAGGTGTTCCTGTTGCCTTTCTCATTGCCACACCGATTCCGAGGCGGAAGGGGTGGCTGGTAGAGCAGTTGGTACGTGGTGCCGGGGCACCAAACGGCACAAGTGAGTTATTGCTCGATGTCCTGATGGGTGTTGTGAGTGACGCAGAGGTTGTATCGCTCGGTCTAACGCCATTGACCCTTTGGGGCAAAGAGGGGGATATGGAGGCGCTCTGGCTGCGTCTGGTTGTGCGGTGGGCCCGCGTGCATGGAAGACGTTTTTATAACTTTCACGGCATCGAGGCCTTTCGGGCACGGCTTGCTCCCGAGCGTTGGGAAAACGTGTATGCTGTAGTAAACGCCCCCCAATTCACCCCAAAAGACTTGTTCGCCATTCTTGCTGCATTCACCCAAGAGCCTTTGAGTCGCTACCTGATGCGCGCTTTGATACGCGCTGCCGGATGGGAGTGGAGGCGAATGTGGGGAGCTATAGCGCAGTTGCCTTCGTTTTTTATCTATTCCTCAAGGGGTACGGGACTAAAACAGGCGTTCTGTAAACGACCGCACGCCTAAAGGCGTCGGCCTTGAAGGGCCGGTGATACGAGTGTCATTTCGAGCCGAAGGTGAGAAATCTTAAGTTTCCATTCCCCCCGGTTCTGAAGGCGAGGGCGTGTGCCTTGAAGGGGTAAGGGGTGAGGCAGCAGAAACTGCCAATGGCTTCGGTTCTAGAGCCAATTCGTGAAGCAAGCCGACTTTGCTCGGCCCCTATCCCGACCTTTCCCCCGATTCGGGAGAAAGGCGGCGGTTACGTTGGGTTTCTAGCGGAAAGGTTATCGCAGTAAACCGCATTACTCGTCAAATGTCAGCAAACCAACACGAAAGGAGATGGGGCTTGCTTCGCGTTCCTAAAGGGAGCGGTTTCCGCGCGCACATTAGAAAGATACTTGGGAGCTTTGCTGGAAACTAAAGCCGGTAGAGCACCCACCGATGCAGGGGTTAGGCGGCACAAAGTCAAAAGAAAAGCCGACGGTCGGATTCGAACCGACGACCGACGGTTTACGAAACCGTTGCGCTACCGCTGCGCCACGTCGGCACGTATCATTGTGAAGTATACTGCACAGACCGCCCATATGTCAAACAGAGTGGGGGAACCTGCAGGGTGCTTCCTGGGGTATAATCGCAAAAGAAAAGCAGCAACCGCATGTTATAGAACGCTTGCCTCCTTAATGGCAATGGTGAGGTGAGAGCTTTTGAGGTAAAGGAAACGAGGCATGGCCAAAACACCGCACTACGATGAAAAGCGAATGGAGCTTACCGAGCATCTTGCAGAACTGCGGATGCGAATTATCCGCTCGCTCTTTTATGTGCTTGTAGGCGCCGTTTTGGCCTATCAGGTGTTCACTCCCCTCTATAACTTCCTCTATCAACCCTTGGCCAAACAGATCGAACGCCTGGATAAACAGCGCATCGTGGCCAACGCGGCATCCTCAAACAAGATCGTCTTTAGCTCGGATGGCCATATCTACATACCTCCTCTTCATAACCCGCCGACCTATCAGGATATCGAGAACCTGCGTGAGTTGGTGATTTGGGGGCTGCAACACCCCGGGCAAAAGCCGGTAATAGGTGACGTATTTCGTAATTTCCACGAGATGTTTCTTGTGCGCCTTAAACTGAGCCTGCTTTTCGGCTTTATTCTGGTTATCCCCTTCGTCCTGTGGGAAGCGGCGGCCTTCGTATTACCTGCCCTTACGCCGGAGGAGCGGCGGCCGTTGCGGCTTATGTTCCCTATCTCTGTGCTGCTTCTGCTTTTCGGCGTGGTGGTAGCCTACGTCACCATGTTCTATGCGATGGGCTGGTTTCTTTCCTACTTAAGTGACTTCCCTCCCGGCGCCACACTCATGCAAGACCCCAACGACTACATCGTGTTCATGGTAAAGATGATGGCGGCCTTCGGGGTAGCCTTTCAGCTACCTGTGGTGCTGATGGCCGGCACCTATTTGGGCATCGTTAATTCGAAAAGCCTTATCAAGCAATGGCGCTGGGGAGTGCTCATTGCCGTGGTCGGTGGACTACTTACCCCCTCTAACGACATCATTTCGTGGACGCTCATGGTGATACCGCTACTCGTGCTCTACTTCGGCAGTTATTTCCTGGTGCGTCTCGTGGAGTGGATTAAAATACGCGATCAAGCCCGGGCGTCGCGCTCTCAACAGCCACGCCCTGGCACCGCCTAAAAATGAAAGAGGAGCATAAAGGAGCATTCAGTATGTCGCTAAGAACTGTTTACCTTGGCATGGCTTTAAGTTGCCTCATCGGTACCGTCGCACTTGTTGCGCATGCTCAAGATGCAACACAGACTCAGGGCGCTGCAGACCAAGCGGTGACGCTGGCCTACAAGTTTGAAAAAGGAACGACGGTAACCATGAAAACGGTCGCCCATGTGATGACACCCGATGGTCAATCGCAGGTTACCTTCATCACAACGGCCCAGCGTGCGATAACAGACATAAAACCGGATGGCTCTGTCGTTGTTACGGTAACCCCTGGCAGTGCCACATTGGATTTGGGATCGGGGCCACAGCCTACTCCGCCTCCACCACCCTTCTCGGTAACCTTCGATAAACAGGGGCGCTTGGTGTTGGTGGGCCAAAAGAATGAGGACGAAACTACCCCTGTAGCGCCCCAAGCGGCAGCTCTTTTAGAGGCTTCTGTTCATGTAGTTTTGCCAGACCATCCCGTGAAACCGGGAGATACGTGGCAGTCTACCTTTGACGACCCACTGGTAAAGGGCAAACAGGCTACCCTCAAAGATACCTACGACGGCATGGTGGTCTATAAGGGGCAGAACTGCTGGAAGGTCGAACAGACCATGGAGGCTGTTACCGATGATATGGGCACGATGATGACGGTGAAGACGACGGTCTACATGAACCCGAAGGACGGCTCTACGGTCTATGCCAAGTCCAGCGTGAAAAACCTTCCCACCCTAAACTATGGGCCGATCAGTTGGGACTCGGAGACGACTTTGGTAACGGATACAGGCAACAAGAATGCCGGTGGTTCGACGAATCCGTAAGCTTGCAGGATGCGATGGATTTTGATGGCTATCTGCAAGACCTGCGCCGGTCGGAGTTCTATCGAGGCCAGATAGCGCATATCGAGCGCATCCCCGGCCAGTCGGCCTGCTATGGGGAACTCAAGCGCGCGCTCCATCCGGAACTGGAGCGCGCCTTGCGTTCCCAGGGAATAAAGCGGTTTTATAGCCATCAGGCGGAGGCCATCAACGCTGCGCTAGAGGGACAACATGTCACCATTGTAACCTCCACGGCCAGCGGCAAAACGCTCTGTTACAATGTGCCGGTTATCCAAACGGTGCTAGAGCAACCGAGGGCGCGTGCTTTTTACCTTTTTCCCACGAAGGCTTTGGCGCAAGATCAGCTTGGCAAGCTGAACACACTGGGGCTGTTTCCCACAGTGCGTTTTGCCTCTTACGACGGGGATACCTCTGCCGACGAGCGCCGAGCGGTTCGTCGTTCCGCCCACATTGTGCTCACCAACCCCGATATGCTGCATGTCGGCATCCTTCCCGGACATACGCAGTGGACGAGCTTTCTTGCGAACCTGCGCTACGTGATAATAGATGAGATGCATGTGTATCGGGGGGTATTCGGTGCCCATGTAGCCCACGTGCTGCGCCGATTGCGTCGCCTCTGTCGCCACTACGGGGCGAACCCTCAATTTCTCTGTTGTTCGGCAACCATCGCCAATCCCCAAGAGCTAACAGAACGGCTGACCGGTATATCCGATCCGGTGATTATAGATAGGAATGGCGCGCCTGCAGGGCGCAGAACGTTCGTTTTTTGGAATCCTCCTCTTATCGCTCAGGATAACAGCACGCGAGGCAGTACTCATACCGAGGCCACGAGGCTGTTCTGTGATCTTGTGTCGCAGGAGGTGCGCACCATTGTTTTTACCAAAGCCCGCAAAAGCGCGGAGCTTATTCTTCGTTATGCGCGCGACCAGTTGCAGACCAAGGCGCCGGAACTTGTGGATCGCGTTGCGGCCTATAGGGCCGGATATACCTTAAAGGAGCGCCGCCACGTGGAAGAGCAGTTGTTTTCCGGGCAGTTATTGGGGGTAGCCTCTACCAACGCCTTAGAACTCGGCATTGACATTGGTGGGCTGCAGGCGTCTATCCTTACCGGTTATCCTGGCTCGGTGGCCTCTACATGGCAGCAGGCCGGACGCGCCGGTAGGGGGGAAGCGCCTGCTTTAAGTGTGTTGGTAGCCTACGACAGCCCCCTAGAGCAGTTTCTTATGAACAATCCCGACTATTTCTTCAACAGAACGTGCGAGCATGTTGCTTTAAACCCCGATAACCCGCGTATTTTGCGCGAACATCTGCTGTGTGCGGCCTACGAACAGGCCCTCTCCGAAGAGGATTTGACGCTTTTAGGGCCTACCGCTGAGGGTTGCCTCAAGGTGCTTGAAGAGGAGGGCACTTTGGTGCGTCGTGGTAGCCGCTGGCTCTATAACGCCGGAGACTATCCCGCTGCAAAGGTTAACATCCGCTCTGCCGGTGGTGCGCCTTTCCGCATTGAAGATATATTTGGCAAGCTGATCGGCACGGAAGAACCGTCAAGAGCTTTTCGGGCGCTCCATCCTGGAGCGATCTACCTGCATATGGGTGAGACCTACCAGGTGGAGGAGCTAGACATAGAAGGCCGCCGGGCTATTGTACGTCCTGCAGCGGTCAACTACTATACCCGTTCCAGCAGCACCACCCATTTGGTAGTGCTGCGCGCACGAAGTTCACAGAACTACACAAATTTTACCGCCTACTTCGGGGAGGTGGTGGTTACCAACAGAGTGGTTTCCTATCAACGTAAAAAGCTTTACACCGAGGAGGTGTTGAGCATAGAGCCTTTAGACCTGCCGGAGCAGACCTACGAAACCGAAGCCCTATGGTTTACGGTTCCGACGTCGCTTTGTCTGCTCCTTGCCGGGTTCACCCAGGATCTGCTAGGTAGCCTGCACGCTTTGGAACATGCGGCTATTGGCCTCATGCCTCTGCTAAGTGGTACCGATCCCGATGATGTTGGAGGAGTGTCTTACTCTCAGCATCCGGATACCGCTTTGCCGAGCATCTTTATCTACGATGGGTACCCCGGCGGGGTAGGCCTTTCCGAGTTGGCCTACGAGAACCTACTGTTTTTGTTGGAGGCGACTCGCTCACTGCTCCGCCAGTGCCCCTGCCAGGAAGGTTGCCCTTCGTGCGTTCAATCGCCGCTATGTGGAAATAACAATCAGACGCTAGATAAACGGGGAGCTTTAGAGCTGCTGAATCTGCTGCTTGGACAAAAGCTATCCGTTGTAGAGGCGAGGGGGTAGAGGTGAAGCCGAAGGTTGAGAAGAGCTATTTGGCACAACGACGAGCGCGTGCCCGACGCGCCTTCTGGTTGAGGGTCGTGCTTTTGGTGTTGCTTATGCTTGGGGTAGCCTATGCAGCCTGGTTTTCTCCGCACGCCCTTCACCCGCAACCGGCACGCGTTGTGCTGCAGCCTTGAAAGGAACGATAAAGGTTGGAGGTCGAGAAACCTATCGGTGCCGCAGCAGCGCCAAGTAGCATGAAGGCCTCTGTCTTTGGGCTTGCTTGGAAAACCGTTCTGATGGTTGGCTGCGTAACGCTTCTAGGATTTGGGCTGCGTTTGGTCGGCATTACGTGGAGCTTGCCAAATGCCCATCATCCTTTCGCAACCTATCATCCTGATGAGCTTATCAATCTAAATGCGGCGCTTCAGGCGGATATTCCCCATCTCAAGTTCGACATCGGGTTTTATAACTACGGCACTTTCTATTTCTACCTGGTAAGTTTGGCCGAGACGATAGCTGCGGGCTATGGGCTGCTTCCGACCCCTCAGGCGCCTAACGCGGCGCATCAAGCCGCTCTCTTTCTTGTAGGGCGCCTTGTTACCGTGCTGATGGGTACTCTCACCATCCCTGTGATCTTTGCTTTAGGAAAGCGGCTCTATGGGGAGCGAATTGGGTGGTGGGCGAGCTTCTTTTATGCAGTGGCGCCCTTGCCCGTGGTGTACGGTCATTTTCTGGCGGTGGATGTACCGGCGAACCTATTCGTGGCGCTCGCGCTCTTATGGAGTGTGCGGTTGGCAGAGGGGGACAGCGTGCGAGATGGCCTTTTGGCCGGAGTTTGGGTTGGGCTGGCTGCAGCGACGAAATATACCGCGGGTGTTGTGGTGGTAGCGCCGCTTACGGTGCTGTTCTGGGCTAAAAGCCTGAACAGGTTGAGGACGGCCGGGTTGGTGGTGCTTGGGGCTTTACTGGCGTTTTTCTTTGGATGCCCCGGCCCTTTGGTGAACTGGAACGCTTTTTGGAATGGTCTCCCCGGCTACCCGGGTTCCGGGGTCTATTACGAACTTTTTGTTCACTCGCGTCAGGGGCATGGACTGTTGTTTGTGCGTACCGGACCGGGGTGGTGGTATCACCTGGTTATCTCCTTTCCGTGGGGGCTAGGAATTCCCCTTTATGCCGCGGCTTTATGGGGCGTGGTGGTGGCATGGAGGCGTCGCACGATGGGCGACAAGCTGCTGCTGCTGTTTACAGGCCTCTATTTTCTCATCATCGGGTTCTCCGCGGTGCGGTTTGCACGTTATACCTTACCGCTTTTTATTCCCCTCACCGTGCTGGCCGCACGAGGTTTAGAGGCGGTTTGGCAAAAAAACAGCGCCGGAGGGCGGTTGCGACAGGGCCTCTTTGTGATGGTGGCGCTGCTAACGCTTCTGCTATCCTTGGGATGGGTGCGGCGAATGATTGCGCCCACACCGCAGGATCGGGCTGCTGACTATCTTTGGCGCGTTTTGCCCCCAGGTGCCTCGGTTGCTTTTGCCACAATCCCATGGTTCTACTCGCCTCCATTATCTCCGCTCTTTGGACTGCCGTCTCCCGTTCAACGCGCAAAGGCGGCCGTAGAAGACACCCGATTTCAGCTGCGTATCCCCTCTGAGGAATGGGACCCGTCTGTGTTGTCGCCGCCGCCCGATGCGGTCGTGTTTTCCAACGTTGAGACCATGCATCCGTTGCGGCTTGGGTTGCCCTCTGCCCGGCGTTTTCTAGCCGATATTCCCCCTGATTATAGGCGGGTTCGTTTTGGCTCCGGGCCGCCTTGGGGCGCGCCTCCTTGGCAAACCATCGTTCCCGACGATTTTCTCTATGTGTGCCCAAAGATCACCGTTTGCATCGCGCCCAAGTACGAGCCGACACCGTAGCCAACTGGGCTAGCGGCCGAGAATCTCACGCACTTTGGCTCCTACATCGGCCTCGCGCATAAGCGCTTCACCGATAAGCACGGCATGAACTCCGGCCTCGCCCAGCCGCATTACGTCGTCATGGGTGAAAATGCCGCTCTCGCTAACGATAGTTCGGTTGGGATCGGGTGGAAGCTCTTTAAGGAGGTCGAAGGTGACGGCTAGGGAGGTTTGGAAGGTATGGAGATCGCGGTTATTGATGCCGATGAGGTTAGCACCGGCATCAAGGGCTTCATATAGCTCTTCCCGATCATGGACTTCCACAAGGGCGGCCATGCCGTATTCTTGGGAGAGCCGAAGAAGATCGCGCAGCATGCAGGGCGAGAGGGCTGCCACAATAAGCAGGATAGCGTCGGCGCCGGCAGCGCGGCTCTCCGCAATCTGCCATGGGTCTATCATAAAGTCTTTTCGCAGGAGAGGCAGGGAAACGACCTCACGAATGCTGGTAAGATAGTCGAGTTTCCCTTGGAAGTAGGGTTCATCGGTGAGCACTGAGAGACAAGCGGCACCGTTTTCGGCATAGGCTTTTGCAATGGCGATAGGATCGAAGTCTGCCCGAATAATACCTTTCGAGGGCGAAGCTTTTTTTACCTCGGCAATGAGAGTTGGGCCTGGCGTTTGACGCAGCGCCTTCACAAAATCACGAGGGGGAGGGGCATCAATAAGGCGCTCTTGAAGGAGCTGTAAAGGGGTGCGTTCTGCGCGGTAGGCCACTTCGGTGCGTTTGGTGGCCAGTATCTCTGAGAGCATGCTCATCGGGTTCGTCCTCGTTTCGGTATCCTAGTTTCTCGTTTTAGGGTAGGGCTTGGCACGGCCTGTTTGATTATAGCGCATGGGCAACGATGTCGGTTTCATGTCTCTGGTGCATTGGTCGGGTTTTTTTCGCTTAGGCCATAGAGAGACAAGGGCGGTTAGACTTGGTGCGTAAACGCCACAAAGCGTTCAAGAGTCTCCAAAGGCTTACAAGAGGCGATAAGGTCTTGTGCCATCTGAAGGGCATCCGGCCAGTTTTCCACGTAGCCGCAGACGCGCAGAGCGGCGGCGGCGTTAACGGCCACCAGCTCGCGTTTGGCGCGCGTTGTGGCATCGTCGTGTTGGGGCGTAAGGACACGACGCAAAAGCGCTGCGTTGGCTTCCGGCGTGGCCTCTGGAGTGAGGTCTTCTAAAGAAGGTTCCTCCGATGAAAGCCTAAAGTCACGTCGGCTAAGGGTATAGGTTTCGACTTGCCCGTCCCTCAACTCCGCGATAAGGGTAGTGCCCACGGTGGCGATCTCCCCAACACCGATGTTTCCGTGAGCTACAATGGCACTTGCAGTACCGAGTGCGTGCAGGGCTTCGGCGGCCGTTCGGCAAAGCTCTGCATCATAGATGCCCATGAGGCGGAGGGTTGCTCCTGCCGGGTTGACGAGTGGGCCGAGAAGATTAAAGACGGTGCGAAGGCCCAACTCACGCCGCGGCCCACCCACATGTTTAAGGGCCGGATGGTGAAGGGGGGCGAAGAGGAAACCCACCCCGATCTCATCTATGCATCGGGCACATTGATCGGGGCTAAGGTCAATACGTGCACCGAGAGCTTCAAGCACGTCGGCGCTTCCACACGTGCCGGATACGGCGCGATTGCCGTGTTTCGCCACATGGGTACCGGCTGCAGCAAGCACAAAGGCGACGGCTGTCGAGACGTTGAACACGCGAAAACGCCCTCCGCCGGTTCCGCAGGTATCTAATAGGGGGGTGCTTTGTGGTTGAACCGGCTGAAGGCGGGTGCGCATGGCTTGGGCAAAACCGGTGATCTCCTCTACGGTTTCACCCTTCATGCGCAAGGCCACCAACAGCCCTCCTATCTGTGCCGAGGTTGCCTCTCCCTCCATCAGGAGCTGCATAAGCTGGGCTGCCTGTTCGCGGGTGAGGTTTTTGCCTAATACCAGCTCGTTCAATATCTGTTTTAACATGGTTAGACCGATTCCTCGGTAGGTTCGCTAAAACTCTCCCAAGGATTCATAGGGGTAGGCTGAGGAAGCCCCTGAGCCTCTTGCGATATACTGGGCAAGGAGAGGTTTTGCCATACGGCGCCGGCGAAGGGGCTATCGGGCGAGAGCCGTTCCCCCTCACCATGAGGTTGATAGACCGAGACAATGCCGCCCGTTGCCCGAATATCCACATGGTAGAGTTGATTGGTGAGCGGATAGGGTTGGAGGTGAAAATTCCGGTTGGCCTGCTGTACGCTGGCAATAAGGGAGGGCATGTCGTCGCGAACCACGATGAGGCGGCTTCGATTCGGCACCGCGATCACGAAGTTGCTTTGCAGACGCTGCCCCACGTAGTTGCGAAATCGCTCGAAAAGAAGCCAACTCGATGTAAGGTAGTTGCCTTCAAAGACGAAGCCGGCTTCTTGATTAAGCGGCCCTCCATGCATCACGCTCACGATATTCGGAAACGCCATAATGCTCATATTGCTCATGGCCTGTTCCAAAGCCTGTTCAACGGTTACGCCCCATCCATCCAAGAGGTTTTGGGTAACCGCCCAGATACGACTGCGATGTTCGGCCATTACGATGACATAAAGCTCTCCAAGAAAGTGAACGGCCGGGAGGCTGTCGGGCACTTTTTGGCGTTGAAGGCTGCGTTGGGCATCGGCGAGAAATTCACGGCTGCGCAGGGAGGGACGCAGCATCGCTTGAGTATCGTACCAGGTGCCCGCCGGTGCCTCCGTTTCTAAAGAATCGAGAAACTCCATGATGAGGGCGTCTCGCTTTTGCGGCTCTTTGCAGTAGGCAGCATAAAGGCCGCGCAGGTTGCAGGTTTGCACGCGCCCATCGAGCACAATAGTGAACCCGTTGGCCGCCGGGGCAAACTTGGCCGCCGGGTGGGCCTCTTGTGCCGCACGACGTATAAGAGTGCAAAAATCTGAAAAGGAAAGCAGTTTCTCTCTACCAATATGAAGACCAAGGATTCGCATCGTAGCTCTCCGTTGCAAAGCAGTATCAATTTACCCTAAATCTTCCTTAATACCAAAACATGGGGCTTGGATGGAAAGGAGGCCGGTACTACGAGCTATGCGGCACTTCCTCCCTGCTCTAAAGAGCGCTGAGGAGGCGCCGCCAAATTTTGTTCTGCTAAAAGGTTTACTTTTGTGGAATCTCTTCTGTTTGCCAGAAGGAAGAGGGAACCGCTCCCGTCAATATTCCCTCTAACGGTACCCACCTCTGGTCGGTTGTCTCCCCGACCAACCGAAACTCACGCATAAGCCGACCCCATATATCTCTGTCAAACACCGAGACTTTCAACGCCACAAACACCTCCTTATGCCAAGCCGAATAGGCAGGTAGATGCAGGTTCTCGACTTCCAGGGTCAAAGCAGGCGTAAGAGGCATGCCCGAAGCACTCTCTAATTCGGGGTGAGCCAACATGAAGAGAAACACCGGAAAATGCCCTTGGGGGTCGGCTTGGGGGATAAAGCGTTGGGCGAAGGCATGTTGTTGGAAGGGGGTCATTTGGGCAAAGAGCTGTCGAAGGAGTGAGAGGGTGAAGAGGCCTTGTTGTTGGAGGTTTTTTCGGAGGAGTTGGAGGAGGTATTCGGGGAGGGAAGCGGCTTGGTCGAGGGGCCATCGTGGGTAGCTAACGAGGAGCAGTCCACTGTTCCACTTATGGTAGAGCCATTTTTCGGGGTAGGTGGAGAAGCCCTGGAGGTAGTCGGCGAGGGTTTTGGGCGGGTTGAGGGTAAGTTGGCCGTAAATCTGTTCTGGGTCATAGGGGAGGGTAGCGAGGAGGGGGATGTGGAGTTTGGCAGCGATCTCTTGCATTCTGTCGAGGAGGGTGCAGTTGGTGACGGGTTTAAGTTTGGCGAGGGTTTTAGGGTCAGGGTTAGGGGGTAGTGGCGTCACTTGGGGTTGGTAGGGGAAGCCGTTAGGAAGGGGTTGGAGTTCTTGAGGGTCGGAGGGGGCATCTTCAGGTAACAGCCACCGCTTATACCAACGCCAAGCGCTTTGACCGGTAGCATGAAGCACTGCCGGTGAAGCGGTAGAATTGTGGATGCGAATCCAAATAGCCTTCTCCACATTCCAAGTGGTGTCCCATCCAGGGTGATCATTGGCGATCTGTATCGTTACCCAAGCGGGTTGATCAGACCCGTCAGGCATGGTCTGCCAGTCCCATATTATTGCTTGCTGCACATCCGAAGGAAGTTGGTTAAAAGAAAGCGTAACCGGTTGGCCCGATAAAAGCAGTTGCTTCGTATCCGGTGGAAGGCCGGAGTCTATTAAATGAAACCAGCACCAGAAGAAGTGGGTTTCTTTGGCAAAGTATTCGGCATCCTTTTTGGGGTCAATATGTTGTTCCTGACAGAACAGTGGGTCGTCTATCCCGCAGACATACATTACCTCTTTAAGATGTCGCAGCCGTTCTTCTGGGGTCATGGCGGCGAGGATGGCGCTCTCATGCAGTCTTGCCAAGAAGTCGGCATCCATCTCTTCCTGAAAGCGTTGAGGTAAGGCGATGGCATCGGCGGTGGGCAACAGACGATAGCCGTTTCCCTCTTTCTCCTAGAGCCATTCGGCGTGTTGGTAGCTAAGGAGGGAGCGGAGGGCTTTCATCACGTTGCCGAGGGGTTGTTGTTGGAAGAAGGCACAGATTTCGGTTCCTGAGTAGGGTTCTTTTGGGTCAATGCGGAGGGGGACGTGGGCTTGTTGCGAGAACGTCCGCAGGAATTGAGCTAAGGAGGTATAGGCTACGGAGGCGGAGACAGGTTGTTGAAGGCGTTTATCGTTATCGAGCAAGGTAGTAATCGCTTGCACGGTCGCTGCAAACGAGAGTGCCAGAGGTAAAATGGCTAGTAGCAGAGCAAGACGAATGCTACGCTTCATGAGGTGCTAAACCTTCTCACAGAATATAGACCAAAGTACATTATATTCTCTTTTTTGTCAAGGATTGCAACGTAAAAGTTCTGTACATGGCGTTAAAAGGTTCCACTCTTGTTTCGGTGAGGATGTATGACCCCTACATTTGGATGCAACTACCCTCAAACCGCAGATTTGCGGTACAATGCGCTCATCATGAAAACCCGTTTCGCCATAGACCTCCTCTGCTTTTGGCTGGTTCTAGGGGCTTGGCAAGTTTGTAAGGCCCAAAGCAACCCCTTGTTCTTCATCCGTCTCTCGAATGGGCTAACGGTGGTGGTAAAAGAACGGCATTCCGTGCCTCTGGTCGCGATAGACTTATGGATGCGGGCAGGAGCAAGGGAAGAGCGCAATGGTGAGGACGGAGCAGCGCACTTTTTAGAGCATATGCTATTTCGAGGAACCACCGAGCGACCTGGAGAGGGGGCCGATGTTGCCGCCGAGCGTTTCGGCGCGAGCCTCGATGCAGAGACCGGCCCTGATGCCTTACACATCTATACCACGGTGGAGGTGGCGCATTTCGCGCCGGTGTTACATATTATCGGGGACGTGGCACAACATGCAGCGCTGCCCGATTCGGCGATGGAGAAGGAGCGAGGGATTATTTTAGACGAACTCGCCCATCGTGAGGCCGACCCCATAGATCGTCTTATAACTTTGCTCTATACGCACACCTATTCGAGCAAGGCCCCTTACCATCGTTCTCCGGGCGGTACGCCGGAAGGAATCGCCTTACGCGCACGCGATACCCTCATGGCCTTCTATCAGCGCTGCTGTACCCCCGATCGCTCTGTGCTCGTGCTCGTTGGAGACGTGACGCCGAAGCAGGCGCTTCCGGAAGTGGAGCAGGTTTTTGGCGGCTGGCAGGTCGCTGCAGCCACAACACCACAAACCTTAGTGGAGCAGGAGCCGCAGTGGCCGGAGGTTGCTCTTTTAACGGTAAAAGGGAGCGGTGCTCAATGGATGGCCGGTGTTGCGCTGCGGGCGCCCCGAGCGGCCAATAAAACGATGGTAGCTGCCGGTTTTGTGGTGGCGAATCTACTGCAGATGGTCTTTGCCGATCACGACCCTGAAGCCGATCTGCAGGTTCATTTCTCACCACGTCGCGATCCGAGTTTATATATCCTTACCTTTCGTGCCGATTCGCAAGAGCGGCTGAGACAAAGAGGATTGGAGCTGATCCATCTTCTCCAGCAACTGCGCCTGTCCGTGCCAACGGAGCCGTTTTTAGAGGCGAGGCAACGCGCTATCGGTCGCTTAGACTATCAGACGGAGACCGATGAGGGCTATGCTGCAGCCATCGGAGAGGCGCTTACAACCGATGGAGACCTACCAGATCGGCTGCGGGAACGCCTACAAAACCTCACCTTACAGGATATACAGTCGTTCCTGAGCCGCTACCTAAACCCGCAGAACGCCTTCACGGTGATAATGGAACCGGCGTCCTCTACGAATGCGCCGGCGGGGAGTCGGCCTTGAGGAGGAGCTTCTTCCTAATGCTCGCTTTCGGGCTGAGCATCTCTCTTGTGCATGCCTCATTTGCTTTGAGCACGGCCGTGCAGACAATGACTCTCGATAACGGCATGCACGTCCTGTTGCAGCCCGATCCCTCTTCGCATTTTGTGGCCGTCAGCCTTTTCGTGCGAACACCTCGTGAGAGCTTGCCGCTACGCCAGGCGGAGGGGCTGATGGTTGCCCACGCCCTCGTTTACGGTAGTTCCGAACGGACGGCGGACAAAGTGAAGATGCTTTTCCTGAAAACGGGCGGCGTGCTAAACGTGCTCTATACGCCCGACTATGTGGCGTTGAGCTGCCTGACCGATCGCACTCAGCTCGATAATGTGGCCGACATGCTAGGCAACATTCTGTTTCATGCCGATTTTCCTCCATCCGCTTTACAAAAGGCCTTGCAGGATATACTTCAGGAAAGGCAGAAGCGGGCGGACGATCCCTATCGGTCGGCCGTAGCGGCAGCACAAGGTGCACTCGGTCTCAGGATCGAGCCGCCTGAAGCGGTTCTTGAACAGGTAACCCCCGATCGGGCCAAACGCTATTTCTTGGAGCGTTACCAGCCATCGGCCATCTTCATTGCCGTTGCCGGAGACTTTAACCTTCAACAGGCTCAAACCGATTTTGAGGCCTTTCTCGACGAGCCAATGCAAAACACCCGTCTGCCGGCTGCTGCCTACGCAGCGCCCCCGCCTCAAACTCCGCAAAGCGACTTGCTCCGGGTGCCGGCTTCTGGATCGGCTGCCTATGCGTTGGTGGTGACGGCCGCCCCTAGAGTGGACAGCCCGGACTATCCGGCCTTTCTCGTGCTGCAGGCCTTGCTGGGGCTAGGCCATGCTTCGCGGCTTTTTATGCAGTTGCGCGACCGTCTTGGAATAGGGTACCAGGTAGGAGCCGACTATTCGGCAACGACCTCCGGCCCTTTTGTGCTATACGCGCAGTGGGATGCGTCAAGAGAGCGGGAGGGCAACCCCATCAAAGCCGAGCAGATGCTTCATCTCCTTCAAACACAACTGCAGGCCCTCTTTACGAACCCGCCTTCGGAGGAAGAGATGGAAAGGGCGCGCAATATGGCCATCGCCCATACAGAACTCGCTTTGGAGCGGGTAAGCGATAGGGCGTTCTTGCTGGGGTGGTATGCTGCCATGGGCCTAGGGGCCGACTATCTGCAGTGTTTGCCAGAGTGTATTCACTCGGTAACCGCCAACGAACTGCTTGCTGTGGCAAAGCGATATATCGCCTATCAGGTGGCGGTGCTGGCCGTGCCAACGTCGGACAAAGCGCCTTGAGCAGGACAAAGCCGTTTTTGTAATAAATATGCAGATTAGAGTGGATATAAGGAGTCGAGACGGGTGACGAAGTTACAAAAAGCTGTGATGCTTCTCTGCGGAATGGTTCTTGGGCTTGGTTTGATTCGCTCCGCGGAGGCGCAACCTACATTGCGTGTGGCTGTGTATGAACAGAGCGGATTTCCTTACTACATGGTGCCTATCGCAACATCGCCAGCCCACATTGTGGCCGATCTGCGCAGGGTGGGAATTGCCGCGGAGGGACTAGATACCGCTGCATTGGCCGACCCAACACGTTTCAATATCCATCGGTATGCAGCGCTCGTTCTCCCCTATGGAAATACCTACCCTGCGAGCGCGTTCGCCAACATTCGCGCTTTCCATCAGGCCGGAGGCTGTCTTATCCTGTCCGGGGTGCCGTTCACCCACGCGGTGATCTACGATGCAAAGAGAGGATGGGTGGATGAAGGACATAATAGTGATCCGGCCCTCTTTGGCCCTCAGGGAATGGGCGTGGGCGGATTTAAGGATGGGCCGCAGGCGCCGCTTCGCCTTGCTCCACAAGACCCGCTGGGTTTGGGGGCGCTCCATCGGAATTGGGGGCAGACCTCCTATGCTCAAACGCTCGATGTCTCCACTTTGCCGCCAGAAGATCGGGTGATCCCGATCTTCGTGGAAGGGGAGGAGCCGGTTGCCGCCATCATTGTGCATCATGACGCCGCTTTCAATGGAGCGGTAGATGTATGGACACACCTTCCCGAAAACAGCGATTACGACGCCTGGGATACGGAGCAGATGCTTGCGCGCGGCACTCTGGCAGCTCTTGCCGAGAAACACCTTTTGACCGCACAGCAGGTGCAACAGGCTTTTGCCGTGCTCGATCGTCTGCCGCCTCCGCCCATCTACCGTGACGTGGTGTTGCCCAGTCCTCCACGACCCTATCCCACACTGCAGCCGAAAATGCCACCGCCTGCCAAGCATCTTTATGTGGCAGAGATAGGCGATCTCCCATTCGATCAAAAGGTGCTCCTCTACTCGTTGCAAGGCATCGTCAATCGAACAAAACCGCGCATCTACACGATCTCTCAGGATTCCGACCGGTTTTGGCTACAAGAGATGCAAAAACAGGGTGAGACCGGCGCTCCTATTTATGTGAACGACCCACTGTCGCTTGTCAATCGTTTCCGCTCGGAGATACACGGCGCGGTTATTCCCGACCCGAAGGTGTATGTAAGCCCGGATATCGCCGTGGATATTGCGGCGATAGATAATTTGGTGGTGGCGACACCGCAGTTGGCCGCACAGCTCCACCTGCCGATACGTCAAGACCTTCGTGGCCGGTTCAAGAACGATGCCGATGCGCTGCACTATCTGAATACACAGCTTTTGCCCCATCTCAATCCCTATCTCGCGCTCTGTCTAGACCCCACCATTCTCGATAGCGGCGCCATTGACTACATCATAGCCGCCAAAGGCATCACATTTTGGATTACAGGGCCGCGTGCCCAGAACCTGCCGGGTGCCGATATGGGGGCGGAATTGGAGCAGATCAAATATCTTTTTGCCCACATGCCGCTGGATGCGGTGGTGCACGGGTTTTATTGGCATGGCGAGGGTATCGGCATTGATGAAGGCCCTGGAGTGGCTCTGGCCAGCCGCTTCGGTAAGATCACCACCGTGAGCGACTATGTGGCCAACTTTTCGGTTTACAGTGGGGTGCGGCTCGCTCATATTCAACAGTCTCCATCACCATCCCCACCTCCGCTCGACCGCTCTAAGGTCTACCTGGCCATTACGATGTCGGATGGCGATAACCTATGTACTTGGCGCGATTTCTTCCGGCATTACTTCGAGAATCCGCTGCACGGTTCCATTCCCATCGGTTGGGGCATGGGGCCAACACTCATTGATTGT
>NZ_DATGLN010000063.1:0-28403 GCF_035294165.1 Chthonomonas sp. | reverse complement strand
CTTTTGTTGGATGGGGAGCAAGCGATCGAGCGCGTTTTGGCGCACCGTCTCATCCTGCGCGAGGATCATCTCTTGAACGATGGGCAAACGATCTTGCTCGAAGAACATATGTTCGGTACGACAGAGACCGATGCCCTCCGCGCCCAACTCAACGGCCTGACGCGCATCGCGCGGGTTATCGGCGTTGGTACGCACACGCAGCTTGCGAATGCTATCGGCCCAACCCATCAGCTCGGCGAAAGCGCCGCTCACTTCCGGTGGGATCAGCGGCAAAGCGCCTAGATAGACCGCTCCGGTTGAACCGTCTAGGGTGATCACATCGCCTTCGTGCACGGTTGTGCCGTTGACGGTGAAGGTTTTGGCCTCCTCATCAATCTTCAACCCTTCGGCGCCCACCACGCATGGGATGCCAAAACCACGGGCGACGACCGCCGCATGGGAGGTTTTGCCGCCCCGAGCCGTCAACACCCCCTGCGCCGCCAACATGCCGTGCACGTCATCGGGGTTGGTTTCGTCGCGCACCAAAATGACCTTCTCACCTGCCCCGCCATGCACCCCAAGTTTGGCTGCCGTGTCGGCATCGAACACCACCTTTCCTACCGCAGCGCCCGGAGAGGCGGGAATGCCGGAGATCAAAGGCTTTTTCCCTTCAAGAGCTTTGGGGTCTATGCGCGGATGCAACAGCTGATCGAGATGGGAGCCGGTAACGCGGGTTACAGCCTCCTCCTTCGTAATAAGCCCCTCATGCACCATGTCCACGGCGATCTTCACCGCCGCCGGGCCGGTGCGCTTGCCCGACCGGCACTGCAGCATGAACAGCCGCCCATGCTCGATGGTAAACTCCAGGTCTTGCATGTCCCGATAGTGCCGCTCAAGGATGTTGCATATTTCGACGAACTGCCGATACAGCTCCGGGTTCTGAGACTGCAACTCCGAGATGGGCACCGGGGTTCGTACACCGGCCACCACATCCTCGCCTTGAGCGTTCATGAGGTACTCACCGAATATCACCTTTTCGCCTGTGGAAGGATCGCGCGTAAAGGCAACCCCTGTGCCCGAATCGTCGCCGGCGTTCCCGAACACCATAGCCTGCACGTTCACCGCGGTGCCGAGATTATCGGGGATTTTTTCCGTACGCCGATAGACGATGGCGCGCTCGTTGTTCCAGCTTTTGAACACGGCCTCGATGGCAAGTTCGAGCTGTTCATAGGGATCGGTGGGGAAGTCGCGACCGGTTTTCTCCCGAACATACTCCAAAAACTTTTCGGAGATGAGCTTCCAATCCTCTGCGCTCATCTCCAGATCGCTTTTGTAACCCTTTTGTTCCTTATAGGCCTGCAGAATTTTGTTGTCGAAGTCGTGTTTGCTAAGCCCCAACACCACATCAGAGAACATCATGATAAATCGCCGGTAGGCATCGTACACAAAGCGTGGGTTGTTGGTCTCTTCAATGAGGGCTTTTACGGTGGTCTCATTCAGGCCTAGATTGAGAATGGTATCCATCATGCCGGGCATGGAGAACTTGGCGCCCGAGCGGACAGATACCAGCAGGGGCCGGTGGCTTCCTCCGAACGTGCGCCCCATCTTCTCTTCCACGAACTTCATCGCGGCGCGTACGTCGTCCATGAGACCGGCGGGAAGCTTCTGGCCGTTGGCATAGTATTCGTTGCAGACTTCGGTGGTAATGGTAAAACCTGGGGGCACCGGAAGGCCGATGTTGGTCATCTCGGCCAAGTTCGCGCCTTTACCGCCCAAAAGGTCGCGCATCTTCGCATTGCCCTCATGGAACAGGTAGACGCGCTTCGTAGCAACTGCGGTCATAGATTTTAAATCTCCTTCTCCTCGTCGTGTCGAAACCTTCCACCGCAAGGGCATCGCCCTTGCAGCTTGTGATCACACGGATAACTTCTCTTTTAGCAACTAGAGATTTTACCTCATCCGCCTTTCCCAAAAGGGATTCCACTGACGTCTTTCCGCTTAAATCAAATCTATTTCTGGGCCTGTTTCTCCGGAGTGCCCAAAATCTGTATCTGCGTCGAAAGGGTAAAACGCTGCCCATCCTGTTCAAACACAAGCTCCCCAAACAGAGCCGCACAGCCCTGAGCCGGGGTGGGCAAATGACCGGTGCACACGTTGCCGTTTATCTCCATCGGCTCGAACGTCCAGTGCGAATCGCGGAAATCCAGTGTGGGCGCGTATGTCCTCCATAGCCGCGCCTCCACAGGCGCCGGGTTGCTCTGCACCTCCAACGTCGCCCCTTGTGCATTCACCGTGTACTTCCAATGCATCTGAGGCCACTTTTTGCCGCCTGCAATGGCGCGCACAAAAGCCATTAAGGTGGCATATACCCGAGATCGGTCCTCTAACCCGTGTCCACTGTTGGGATCATACAGAATCCACTTGGGGCCTTTGAGACCGTTCCAATAAAGATTAAGCGAATCCTGCGACCAATACCGGTCGTTTGTGCCGAGAATGATCAGCTTGGGCAGCGTCAGTCGGTCTCGATAGCTGTAAGGGTCTTCTAGCTGAATCAACTCATGGCCGCGAGGGGTCTGCAGCTTCTGAGGAATATCTGCCTTCGTGTAGTCATCTACCTGCTCGCTTAAAGCGCCATAAGAGGCTAGCTGATGCGGAATTTGAGCCGGTAGGTTCAGCATATCAATCACCATGGGGGCGATCGCCTTCACCCGTGGGTCGCCGCTTGCACCCACCAACCAGGCCGTCCACCCCCGTTTAGACGCACCGGTTACCAAAAATCCGGTGATCTCCGGCCGCTTCTCCTGTTTCATCAGCGCCTGGATAGTATCCATGGCCTTAATAACAGCTTTCGCCATCGGAAAGTGCAAAGGCCAGGTTGTATCTCCCGTATCTAAAAACTGCAGCCAGGTATAGACGACCAAAGCGTCTTCGGTGCGTCCGTCAAACAGCGGTTGGTTGGGGATGTCGAAGAGAATGGCAAACGGCGCCCCAGACATCTTGGCGGCCATAATGCCGAGCTGCGTCTCCTCCGGCGAGCCATCACCACCCGTGTTAAGCAGCGTGCAGAAATGCGGATAGGTGCCACTATCCGGCACAAAAACCTGCAGATGATGGTGCCAGGTGATGCCGTGCCATGTTAGGGAGGTCATCCGGAGATCGTAGAGGGTCACTCCGTTCATATGAGAAGTTTGGGTAAGATTCCAGCGGTAAGCCGGCTCCGGTTGCTTGATGTAGTCTTGCAAGGCGTCCCCCTTTGCAGCAAGCCCTAGGCTCGCCATAAAAGCGCAAAGCAGCGCTTTACCCAGTAATCGCAACATAGTTCCTCAGTCCTTTCTTAGAATCCTGCATCGCTTACGCCGGTCTCCTTCCGGCTCCCTGCACCCACGAAGTTACTCGTAAAGAGTAGGGAAAAGGCGTTGAGAGAGCGCACTCTGCAGCAACCCCTCCGGGTCGCACTCTTTTTTTAGTTTCGCAAAACGGGCTATGGTCTCCTCTCCGAGATAGGCGCGCGCAGTATGCGGATCAAGGGTGCTGTCTTTGGCGAAGTAAAAGCGCCCACCTGCTTCCAGCACAAGCCGATTCAGTTGCTTGGCTAAAGCCCATACCCGCTCGCGCGTGTGCGGATACACAGGAATATCCAGCGCCAACGAATAGCCATCTACGCTATGGGTCATAAGAAACCGATCGCGCCGATGTCGTTTAAACACCCCCAGCCATGGGACAATACCCGTCTGCTGGCAGAGGGTAAGCTGCGCAGAAAAACAACGCTCTGCCTGCTCGGCAGGAATGAAGCTTTGATACTGAATGAGACAGCCGGGCTTATAGGCCCACTTCCAATTCGGCACATAGTCCAAAAGGAAAGCAAAAGCCGCATGAGACTGCCGTACCCGCTTGTGGTTCCCTATCGTGTTGCCCGCCGTAAACTTCGCCCAGTTCACAAAGCGCATGCCGAGGTTGTTTGCAAACGGCCTCATGAGGCGCCACATAATGGATTTTGGAATGAAGCCCATCAGCGTATCGGGCAGCTCTTGGTACTCCACCCGCAACGTTTGTGCCGGAACAGGGTCTTCCCCTGGTGCCAAATAGCGGGCGGCATGTACCAGACCACGCCCCAACTGTCGCCCTGTTGCAAAGCAGTCAATCCAGCCGACAAGGTAGTCGTAAGAATCCATTCGCCGCTCAAACTGCTCCACGATGTCCTCGAAGTTTTGGGTGGAAAAGGCATCCACCTCCAAAAGGCCACTGTAGACGCGCTTGAGTTGCAGCGTGAGACGTGTGAAGCAGCCTAACATGCCGAACCCACCGATGGCCGCATAAAAAAGCTCCGAATTTCTCTCCGGGCTGCAGGTCACGATCTCGCCGGTAGGCAGGAGCAGGTCGAACTCCAAAATGTGCTCCCCGATCGGTCCCACCTTCCAGTTGTTTTTGCCGTGGATGTTCATGGCCGCCCCGCCCCCCAGAGAAACGTACATCGTTCCGGAAACCACCGGCGGCCACCAACCATCTTCAATGGCGTAACGCCAAATGTCGCCAATCGTCGCCCCAGGTTCCACCGTGATGCGGCCAGTATGCGGGTTCCAATCTAAAATGCGATTCATGCGGGTGAGGTCGAGGCAGATGTTTTCGGCCAAAAGCGCCGCATCCCCATAGCTGCGCCCCATGCCGCGCAGGCAAACTTTACGCCCATGCTGCCGCGCCAGAGCAAATACCTCCCGAACCCCCTCTAAGGTGGAAGGACGAAAGACATAGGCCAGAACCGAGGTGTTCATGCCCCAGGCCTCGATTCGCTCCAAACGGTCGGAAGGCAAGGGCTTTATGGGTCTATCCTCTAAACATAGGGGTTGCGACGAAAGTGGGGTTTCTGAAAGGCTCATGGTTCTCCTTGGCTATACGTTAAGGCGTTTGAAAATGAAGGAGGGAATGAGGCGCACAATAGCCATAATAGGACGCCAAATGCGTGGCACATAGACCACGCCATCACGACGTGCCCCTTTGAGAATCAACTCCGCAGCTTTGTCTGCCGAGATAAGGAATGGCAAGTTCTTCAACCCCTTTACCAAAGGCGTATCCACCGGCCCCGGCTTAATGGTCACAACGTGCACCCCATAGCGCCCTGTGCGATTGCGCAGCCCCTCTAAATAGGTATCTAAAAAAGCTTTGGAAGCGCTATAGACCGGAAAATGGCGACGCCCTCGATCTCCTGCTACCGACGATATGCCTATCAAGGTTCCCGATCCGGCCCGTTCAAAGCGCTCCGCCGCTACGTCCAACCAGGCGACCGCGCCGCGCACGTTCACATCTATCGTTGCAAGGTCCTTTTCTAGGCTGTACTCATGCTCTGCGAGAATGGGCATAACCCCTGCAGAATAGACGATAAGGTCAAGCCCGCCCAACTCATAGGTGATCTGCTGAAAAAGTGCCGGAACACACTCCACCTCGCATACATCATGGCGATAGAGAAGCGGTTTGGGTGCACCGGACGCCGCAATCTCTGCGGCGATCCGCTCCAGCTCCTCCAAACGCCGTGCCACCATCGCAACCAAACAGCCTTGTGACGCCAACTTTCGGGCCAGCGCCTCCCCAATGCCAGAGGAGGCTCCGATAATCAGTGCACGCTGCCAACTCTTCTGCATTCTTTGCTCCGACCGCGCTATCTATCCTCAATAGCATACCTTAGGAGCGCCATGAGACCTTGCTATGCTTTGCTGTGGTGCCGAGCGTGATTCAGCCACTCCACGATCTGCTGAAGATGATAGGCATCGTGTGCCACCATCTGGGCGATCCAGGCCTCGATGGTTATAGGCCCTCCAACACGGGGACTCTCTTCCAGATAGCGCCCCTTTCGCTCCCACGCCCTTTTCGGCAACGCCTTCACCATCTCCACCGTGGTCTGCCGACGCTCCGTAAAGAGAGCGCGCTGCCGATGCGGGTCGCTTGCCGCATAGTTGTGCTGCTGGGCAAATTCGTTCGGGTCGAGATCGGGAAGTTTCGGCAGATACTCATCACGAATGCGGGCAATACGGTTTTGAAAGACCTCTTCCCAATCGGCGAGATGCGCTATAACCTCACGCAAAGTAAACCTCTGTGGGTCGGGACGACTATCCCAAGCAGGCGACTCAAGCGGTACAGAGGCCGTTAAGGTTTCTAACACCTTCGGTGTGCTCTGCAGCGCATCCACCAGATTGGCGCGCACGAAAGGCGGTAACATGGCCACTTCCCTCCGTTTGAAGCTCACACATCGCTCTAGAGATAGAACTTAGCGGAGCCAAATCTTTTACCGGTAAAATATTACCTAGAAAAGGAGTTGTACTCCAGTTTCGGGCGTAGTTACTTTTAGAGCAGCATCGTGCCGAGTGCTTCCCCCTTTATGCAGCGACCTCGGCGCCGACCGTACGAAATTTTTGTAAGGAGAGAGTGCTTTCGTATGTCGAACTTCTCATTACGCGCCACTACGGCGCGAGTGCTTCATCGTCCCCCCCGGGAATGGGGCGCCTGGATATTTCAACGGCGAACCTGGCTGCCCTTATTTCTCTTGCCCATTCTCGCCATCCCCTTTGGCGTAGAAACAAACTTAATCCTCAACATTCCCATGGGAGTTTTTCTGATCGCCTTAGGCGAAACCATTCGCTTTGTGGCCGTTGGCTACGCCGGAACCATCACGCGAACCCGCCATGGACGTCTTGCTCCTCTCATTACTTCCGGTCCCTACCGCTTTGTGCGCAACCCTCTCTACGTCGGCAATCTGCTCCTCTTTGCCGGTCTTCTTGGGCTGCTTGGGCGTTGGTTCTGGCTTCCCATCCTCCTGCCTTTGGCACTTGGCTACTACCATCTCGTTGTGCTGTGGGAAGAGCAGCACCTGCGCCATGTTTTCGGTTCTGAATATGACGCTTACACCGCCCAAGTAGGGCGATGGTGGCCGCGATTCCGAAACTCTACACCTCCCTGCATCCATCGCTTCTATCCTACGGTCGCCCTACGCAGTGAGCGAGGAACATTGGGAATGCTGGTGCTGGCCGTTCTCGTATGCTTGCTCTATTGGACGATCCTTTTGTAGGAGCGGCAACACGATGAACCCCATTTGGTACCTCAAATTCTATCCCTATCGGCTGCTGCTAACCCCTGAGGAGGAGGAAAACCAAACGCTCTGGCTCCCACCTAATACGCCATGGGAAGCCCCTAGCGATAGGGCGTTTATCGTGACCTCCGGCCATATGCGCATAGTGCGCCGGCTGCCAAACCACTCGTCCCTTACCGTAGAGGTGCTAAATCCGGGTGAAGTTGTGGGCACATTTTCCGTAAAAAGAGATGGTTCCGACGGAACGGAACAGGCCATCGCGATGGCCGACGGCTGTAAAGGGGTGCTCCTTGACCGAAACACCCTTTTGCGCAGGGCGGCCACGTGGGAGCTTCCTCCTATCACCGTCCGGTGTTTTATCGGATTATCTTTAACAACTTTACAGACTCATCCACTTCATTTGCTTTTTAGACCTTTAGAGGCTCGTTTGGCCTCCGCGCTGCTGCTTATCGCACAAAGCAGTTCGATAGAGGGGCAGGGACGTTTGCTTGTCGTCCCGCCGCCTCCACCGTCTCTTTTAGTGCTGTCCGACCTGGCCGGCTGCAACCACGAGCTGGCGTACGATGTGCTTTCGCGTTGGCGCGAGCAAGGTATTTTTCAACGGCCTTATAAGTGGCTTACAGTGCTCGACAAAGAAGCGTTGATAGCGATCGCAAATAGTGCAGAGGAACAGGAGGAACATGCGACCACTACCACCTAGCCTTTGAAAGAGGAGGTATGGAAGCATGCCACGACAGGAGTTTGTGGAGGGTAAGGGCACCCTGCCCCAGAAAATCTTGCGAGTTTCTGGGGACTCCGGCGTCGGCCTTGAGGTGGACGCCCTTACCGGACGCCCCATCTACCTTGCCGGCCAACGGGTGATACCCGGCCGTTACCGCCAACTTGAAACCGGTCGAGAGGTCGTTCTTGAGCAGGAAGATCGTTTGCCGGCCAGCCTTGATGGCCGCGTTGCCTGCTATATCTGGCTAGGCCCTAGCTCCGTCCCTCAGATACTTCAAGAGCCAGTTCCGCCCAATCGGCCTCACCCCGTCCGCGAGCCATCCGTGCTGTAAGCCGATTATGCACGAGATCGGCAACCGGCATGGGGACGAGGCTCGCCCATGCGGTCTGCAGCGCCAACTCCATGTCCTTACGAATCAGGGATGCCGTAGCCCCTACCGGCTCGTAGGTCTGTTGGGCGATCATGCGCCCGTAGTTCTGATAGACCGGGCAGGCGAAAAGGGTTGAAGAGATCATCTCATGAATCGCCTCGCGTGAAACCCCGTTCTTCTCGGCTAAAGTGTAGGCTTCGCCCATCGCCTCAATGGCCGCACCGATAAGCATGTTGCCGGCAAGCTTCACGATGTTGGCCGCCCCGGGGTCTTCACCGAAATCGAATAGCCCTTGTCCCATGGCCTGAAGCACGGGCTGAACCCGTCTCTTCGCCGCCGCAGGCCCCGATAACACGATCCAGAGCCTCGCCGCTGCGGCCGCATCCGGGCGTCCGAATACCGGTGCCGCCACATAGTAACCCCCATGTCGCCGATGATGCTCCGCCAAACGGCGCGAAGTCTGCGGCGAGATGGTGCTCATCGAGAGATGTATCCCATCCTTACCCAGCCGATCCTGCAGTCCCTGAGCACCTAAAACGACCTCATCGAGGGCAGCATCGTTTGTGAGCATCGTTATTACGATGCCGCCTGGCTCCGCCACCTCAAACGGATGTGAGACCGCTATGGCACCTTGAGCCACAAGCGGCTCCATTTTTTGAGGTGTTCGATTGTACACCCACAGACGGTAACCGGCCTTTAGCAGGTTTGCGGCCATGGCAGCGCCCATGCGCCCCAAACCTATAAACCCGATAGTTTCCATAGAACCTCCTATCTTGTTCTGGATATTTTAAAACCGTTTCAAGAGAACGACCCCTGCCAGTAGCAGCAGAGCGCCTAACAGCCTCCCCAGAGAAAGACTATGTTTTGGCAGCTCAAACAAGCCGAAATGGTCGAGGATCAGAGAGGCAAACAGCTGACCGGCCACCACAAAGCCCGTCAGCGTCGCCACTCCAACACGGGGCGTCACCACAATCGTCACCACCACATAGGCTGCCCCCAACAGCCCCCCCATCCAAGCCCATAAGGGGATTTGGGAGAGCGCACCGGCACTTGGCAAAGCAGGGCGCGAAAAGGTAAGATAGATTAGTAACCCGATGAGACCTACTACAAACGAGACAAAAGCTGCCATAGGAGGGCTATCCAACCCTCTGCCCAGTTTCGCATTTACAGCGGCCTGAATCGCAAGTAGGCCTCCGGCAACAAACGCGATCAATACTAACATTTTCATTTAGCTCTCCTTCCCATTACGGATACGCTTGAGGGAGGCGTGTTTCGCCTTGTCTCTGCAAAAACCTCTAACGGCGCCTCCGTAGAGGACGTATAGGAGTAGTAGAAAGGCCCAAAAGGCCTGCGTTTATGGAAAAACGGTTAAAAAAGCAGGAATCTCTCCCTAGAAAACGAAACTAAATAGGCGAACCGCCCAAAAGGCGTATCAACGAGGAAACCGAGACCCGGTACAATTCAAAATCTGGCCACAACATTGGGAGCAAGCTATGGAGCTAACCCTTACTCCACAGGAGACGGCGTTACCCGCCCGTGCTCTCCTACATCTTATGGTTCTTGCGCGCGAGGGAGATCGCCGCGAGGGCATTCTACTTCGTCAAGGAAAAGGATGGTTTCAAGTTTCGGGCTCCGGCCACGAGGCGCTCGCCGCTTTGGTGCTAGCACTCCGGCCCGATGACTATCTCTTTCCCTACTACCGTGATCGTGCGATGGCGTTGGCACGGGGGGTTACCAACTACGAGTTGGCCCTGGCCTATTTTGCAAAGCGAGATAGCAGCAGCGGTGGGCGACAAATGCCCGGCCACTACAGCGACCGAAAACGCCACATCTTCTCCGTAGCCACCCCCACTGCCTCACAATGTCTGCCCGCCTGTGGTATGGCGTGGGCGCTGCGTCTGGAAAAAAGCGATCGCATTGTTTTGGTTAGCCTTGGGGATGCGGCTACCCGGCAGGGCGAGTTCTACGAGGCTCTCGCATTCGCCATCCAAGAGCGTCTGCCCGTTGCCTTTGTTATCGAAGATAATCGCTACGGCATCAGCACCCCAACCGAAAAGTTCTTTCCGTATCGGCTTGGCGTGCTCGGCGAGAAACACCTTGTAAAGCTAGATGCCCGCGACCCCTTTCAACTGTTCACCGTAGGGAAACAGGTTTTTGAACGGCTCCGACGAGGCGAAGGGCCTGCCGTCCTCTGGTGCGAACTCGATCGGCTCTGCTCCCATACCAGCAGCGATGACCAGCGCATCTATCGAGATGCAACAGAGCTTGAAGAAGAGGCTCAACGCGACCCCATCGAGCTGTTGGCCCAACGCCTTATTCAAGACGGCCAACTGACCTTAGAGGAGTGGCAAACAGAACGCGAAATCATCGCCAACCAAGTGGACGAAGATTATCGTGTGGCCGAATTGGCCGCCGATCCCTCCCCTGCCGAAGTCACTTACCACCTATTCGGCCCACCGACTACGCCAACTCTCCCTCCTCTACAGATCACCGGCACCACTACCATGGTGAACGCCGTGAATCAAACGCTTCTGAAAGCCCTCGAAGAGAACCCCAAAGTCCTCCTCTTCGGGGAGGATATCGAAGACCCAAAAGGCGGAGTCTTTGGTTTGACAAAAGGCCTCTCGCAGCGTTTCCCCGACCGCGTCTTCAACTCGCCCCTCGCTGAAGCCACCATTGTAGGAGCCGCCGTTGGGTTGGCTGCGGCTGGCTGGCGCCCGGTCTTCGAGCTGCAGTTTATAGACTTCATCTGTCCTGCACTCAACCAACTCATGACTCAGGTCTCGTCGTTACGTTGGCGCACCTGTGGCGACTGGGCGTGCCCCCTTACCTTCATTGCCCCCTACGGCGCCTATCTTCCCGGCGGGGGACTATGGCATAGCGAAAGCAATGAGGGCATGTGGGCGCATATTCACGGCATTCAAATTGCCATTCCCAGCACCCCCGAAGATGCCGCAGCGCTTCTATGGACGGCCATTCATGGCAACGATCCCACCCTCTTCCTTCTTCCGAAACACATTTTTCGAAAACGCTCTTCCTTCACCCCGTTCCACGAACCGCTGCCTTTTGGCCGTGCCGCCATTCGCCGTACCGGCGAAGACGTTACCTTGGTGACATGGGGTAACTGCCTGGAGCTTGCCGAACAGGCTGCCGAACACTTCCAGGCAGAAAATGTGTCGGTTGAGATCATTGACTTGCGCACCATCGTTCCTTGCGACTACGCCACCATCGAAGCCTCCCTACGTAAAACCGGGCGGCTTGTGGTCGTCCACGAGGACTCGCGCACCACAGGCTTCGGGCAGTGTATTATCACAGAGATGGTGTCGCGCCCCGAGCGGTTTAATCTGTTGCTCTCTCCACCCCAACTCGTGGCACGCGAAGATGTGGCTATTCCCTTCAACCCACAATTGGAGTACGCCGTTCTGCCCGATCTGCAGCGGGTTTTAGAGGCCATCCAAACTACCCTCGAATAGAGCTGGAGCGAATGTCTAGCCTCCGGCAACCTCTACCCACCGTCGGTTTCTTGGTTAATCCTTAAATTTGGAGTGGGCAAGCTTGTCTTACCCTCCCACTGGGTAGCGGGGCACCTCGCGGTGAGCATCCTCGCAGACGGCACCTTTGCGGCCAGCACAGTTCCCGTGATCGTCTCTTTCTCTGGCCGCTGCCTCGCCGTGCGCTAGCACCTCCCGAATCGGACGAAAGGATGGGATAGGGGGCGAGCAAGATAAGCTCATTTTGCTAACTGGCTCTAGAACATCGAGACTGACAGCCTCACCAGCCCCACCTCCTTCCCCACAGAGCTTGTGGGAATTGAAACTCAAGATTTCTCGCCTTCGGCTCGAAATGACAGGTGTTCATCTCGCCGTCAGCTCGACATGACAGGCGTCTATCTCACCGGCTCTTTAAGGCCGACGGTGCTGCGCACTGCGCCTTTCCCTCAAGCGTTAGCCCTACAGCCCCTCACCCTAGCCCCCTCCCCAATGGGCAGACCAGTCAGCCACCTTTCGGTTTACTTTGATAAACTTTCCTTTAACAACTAACCACAACCGCCTCCTTTCTCCCTAATAGGGGGAAAGGAAGGGATAGGGGGTGAGCAAGGCAGGCTTGCTGTACAAACTGCCCCTAGCCCCTCGGTATTGGCAGCCCCACCCCTTACCCCTCAAAGCACACGCACTCGTCCTCAGAACGGGTGGGAATGGAAACACAAGATTTCTCGCCTTCGGCTCGAAAGGACAGGCATAGCACCTGCTCCTCAAGCCCCACCCCCTGTCCCTCAAGGCCGACGCCCTCCGCCTCAGCAGCCTGAGAGATTCCCTTTGATCGTCTCTTTCTCTGGCCGCTGCCTCGCCGTGCGCTAGCACATCCCGAATCGGACGAAAGGATGGGATAGGGGGCGAGCAAGATAGGCTGAATTTGCCAGTTGGCTCTAGAACCGTGCGATTGTCAGCCTCACCAGTCCCACCCCTCGTTAGAGAGTGAGCACGCCCTCTAACCAGAACACAAAAAAGAGGAAGCAACACGTCGGCCCAGAGTACCGGCACCATTAGAAAACTAGGCAGTCGGTGGTTCCTCATCCAAAGGCCGCTTATGATGCTGCCTTGCCTCTAACCGTTGTTTTATCTGTGCCTCATAGCCCTGTTCGGTCGGCTGATAGAAAGGAAGTCCCTGTACGCCATCGGGCAAGTAGCTCTGCTCCACATAGTGGCCTGGGTAATCGTGCGGATAGAGATAGGGCTGTTGCATAAAATGCCCCTCCACCGAATGGGCATCTAGCAGATGCGCCGGAACCGGTTTTGCTCCATGGGCACGTATTTCGGCCAGGGCACGCTCTATGCCCAAATAGGCCGCATTGCTTTTAGGGGCCGCCGCCAGATAGGTGGTAGCCTGGGCCAATAAAATGCGCGCCTCAGGCAGCCCCACCCGCTCCACAGCCTCAGCCATCGCCGAGGCCACCACCAACCCCATCGGGTCGGCATTGCCGATGTCCTCCGCAGCAAGAATGAGCAGGCGCCGCGCGATGAAGCCGACGTCCTCGCCACCTTCCAGCATCTTGGCAAGCCAGTAGAGGGCGGCATCGGGGTCGGAGCCACGCACCGACTTGATGAACGCCGAAATGGTGTTGTAGTGTTCGTCGCCGCTTCGGTCGTAGCCGAAGGCCTCCGGATGCTGCCTCACAAACTGGATCGTAAGATGCCTTCGGCCCTCTGCATCGGGCGAAAGTAGCGTGGCAACGGCCTCTAAAGCGTTAAGCGCACGACGCGCATCGCCATGCGCGTTGACGGCCAGTAACTCCAAAGCCTCAGGTTCTGCCACAATCGAGAGCGAACCGAGGCCTCTCTCTTCATCATGAAGGGCGCGTTCGAGAAGCCTATAGAGAGTCTGAGGCTCCAATGGCTCAAAACGAAAGAGCTGCATTCGGGAAAGCAGCGGGCCTGCCACCGTAAAGTAGGGGTTTTCGGTGGTAGCGCCGATAAGCACCAGAACCCCATTTTCCACAGGCTCTAAAAGCGCATCTTGCTGTGCTCGATTCCATCGGTGAATTTCGTCGAGAAATAGAATCGTCCGTCTACCCACTTGCCTCAAACGACGCGCTGTCTCGACGATTTTACGTGCCTCGGCTACCCCTAACGTGAGGGCGCTATAGCTCTCAAAATGAGACTTCGTTGTACGTGCAATAATCTGCGCCAAGGTGGATTTTCCACAGCCCGGTGGCCCCCAGAAGAGAACCGACGGGATGTCGTCCCTTAAAATGGCTTGGCGCAGCGGCCCCTGCTCCCCGACGATCTTATGTTGACCCAAAAACTCTTCTAACGAGCGCGGGCGCATGCGAGCTGCCAGCGGCGTTCGCCCCCCTATCTCCTGCTGCCCCATATTGGGCTGAGATCGCAACTCCTCCTCTTGAAAAAGGGGAGGGCCTTGCGAGCTGTTTTCCGAAAACCCCATCTGTTCTCCTCCTGCTCAGAGCCTATTCTACCTTTTTCCGCACCGCACGGCTCGAAATGAGACACCACGTGTAGGACAATCTTAACGCTTGAGCCTCAAAAACAACCCATCAAACCTTTCCGCCCTATGTGGCACGCAAGAGGTCTACTCGAAGTGGGTACTCCAACGGAACTTTGGGGCAACACAAGTGCTCTGCGCAATACTAGAGGAAAGACACATGCCCGGGGCGGGACTCGAACCCGCAAGCCTTGCGGCAGGGGTTTTTAAGACCCCCGTGTATACCGTTCCACCACCCGGGCCTAGAAGCGACATCCTTTTTAAGTATAGCACTCAAAAGCAGAAGGTTTCAAACCGATTTCACCTCAAAAAGGCGTACCTCATACGGCGCCAGAGGAATGCTTTCCTCGAAACGTGCCTCAGAGATAAGGTCGGTGAGAGGCGGCTGTAGAGGAGCGACTGTCGGTAGGGCGTGCGAACGGCGTGTGTGATTGATTACAAAGTAGAGTGTTCGGCTGCCATCCGGCGCCATGCGCTTCGCCACCTCAACCCCCTCCGGTACATCGCCGTAGCTCGCCTGAAGATGTGCCCTAGAAACCAGCCAATTTATGAGGGCTTTCTGTAAGGCCTCCTCCAACCAAGCCCCCACATAAAGCACCCCGCCACCGTTTTCATGGGGATGCCACGCGAGCGCCGGGCGTCCGTCCAACCAGCCGTTGGAGAGACCATAGTGGCCTAAAATCTCCGTTTTGTCGCTTAACGGGCGCAAGCGCTCTGCCCAAATACGTGCTTTCCCCTCCAGCAAATCGCCAAAGGCAACCCGCACCGGCACCTCCTCGTCTAACGCATAGTACTCCTCTACCTCGACTCCGGCGATCGCTCGCAACGGCCCCGGCTGCAGATAAGGATAGAGACGATTATGAATATCTCTCTGACCACAACGCGGTGTCAATACCAACACGCCTCCCTGCTCCACATACGTCACGAGGTTCTGAATAGCCTCTTCCGATAGCACCATAAGCACCGGCGCGACCACGACGCGATAGCCGGCAAGCTCCGCTTCAGGCCGGAGAATATCCACCCCGATTTGCCGTGCGGCCAACGGGCGATACCATTGATAAAGATAGTTCACTGGGTCGAAGTCGCGATGATGACGCTGAAAATTCACTGCCCATCGAGCGTCGTAGGAGTGAAGCAGAGCAACCTCGTTCTTTATCTCCGTGTTTTTAATGAAGGCTGCTACTTTAGCAAAATCGGCACCGATCTCCTTGGCCTCTTCGTAGAATGGGCGCGGCTTGCCGTCGGCACCGATAAGGCAACCGTGCAACTGCTCTTGTCCTCCCGGAGCCGCCCGCCACTGCCAATAAAGGAGCGCGTCGGCCCCATGCGCTGCCGCATGAAAAGCCATTACCCGCGCCTCCCCGCGATACAGCACGTTATTGATGCCCGCCCAGTTCACGCTGCCCGGCTGAGTCTCCATCACCCAAAAGTTGCGACGCTTTAGCCCCCGCGTGAGGTCATGCAAAGCTCCTGTCGTGAGATAATCGTGATGTCCCGTACCGATATACCAGTCCCATGACACCATATCGAGGTCTTCGGCCAAAAGGTAGTGGTCAAAATCCTCATACCACCCCATATAATTTGAGGTGAGCCACTGATCCGGCCGCGCATGGGCACGAATGGTGTCTACCTGTACCTTCTGAAAGCGTCGCCATGTGTGGGTTACAAAACGCCGAAAATCCAGCATCAGGCCCGGATTGTGAGGGCCTATCGGAAGAGGAATCTCCTCCCAGCTATCGTAGGACTGACTCCAGTAGGCTGTCGCCCAAGCCTCATTCAACGCCTCCAAAGAGCCATAACGCTCCTTGAGAAAGGCATGAAACTGGCGTCGTGCCTCCTCAGAGTAGTCGGCATGGCCGTACTCATTGTCTATCTGCCAACCGATCACCCGCTCATCCTTGCCGAAACGCTTGGCCATCTGCTCTACAATAAGCCTACTGTACTTAACAAACACCGGGCTGTTCGGCGAGCCATGACAGCGGTTGCCGTGCTGCATTGGGCGCCCGTTGGGCAAAATGGTTAGCGTCTCAGGGTACCGATGGGTCAGCCAAGCGGGCGGTGCTGCAGTAGGTGTGCCCAACACAACGGCGATGCCGTTGCGGTGCAGTAAGTCCACCGCACGTTCTAGCCAATCCAGCCGATAGTTCCCCTCAATCGGCTCCATGGTAGACCAGGCAAACTCCGCAATGCGGCAAACGTTCATACCCAGCTCGCGCATCAGGCGCACGTCCTCCGGCCAGCGCTCCTCCGGCCAATGCTCTGGGTACCAGGCGTTTCCAAAATACATCACTCTTTCTCCTCAAGGGGGAACGATCTTAGGATTAAACCACTGTAGAGTTTGGGATAGAAGTAGGTGGATTTCTGGGGCATTTTGTCGCCGGCTGCCGCCACATCGCGTATCTCCCATACTTTGGGTGGGCGAAGCAAGCACGCTAGCTGAAATGCACCAGACTGCACAAGCCGCACAGCCTCCTCTTCATCGCGGGTATAGGCAATGTCCTCTGTGTGCGCCAAGTCTTGCCAGGAGATACCTAACGTGCGATCAAGTACCAACACCTGCAGAAGGCTCACATCCAAACGTCGCCAGGCCTCGCTATGTGTCTCCGGCAGAATGTTTTCCGGCAACACCTCCATACGAGGCCTCAAGCCATACGCCTTATTCGGCAACACCACCACGAATTTGCGTTCCGTATCCGCCCCCTCGTGCAACCAGCCTCTCGACGCAGCCAGCTCCATAGGGAACACATGAAAATGCCGCTCCAATAGCAGTCCCAACGTTTCAAGCCGTTCCGAAGCCACGTTTCTCACCAAGCGGTGTGTGGGCAACACCACCAACCCCGAATCCTCAAAAGCCGTTAGGCCGATGAGAATAAAATCGTGCGGCTTAGGCGGAGTGGAAGGCCCACCCTGCTCTCGTTGATAGTTCAAAGCCGTCTCGTAGCGATGATGACCATCTGCAATCCAGATGCGTTTCGGGCTGAACTGTGCTTGAAGAGACTGCAAAAGCTCGGGGGCGTTGTGGGCGTAAACAACATGCTCCTCGAGGACGTCGGGCTTAACAGGACTGGGCAGAGCCGCTGTAAGTAGAGGATAAGCCGGCTGCAATGCCTGTTTCAACAGGGTGCTTATTGCCCCATCCGCATCTTCATAAAGCCCGTAAATTGGCTCTGGATTCGCCTTTGTAGCCCGCATAAGCCGAAGCCGATCCTCTTTGGCCTTTGTATGTGTCTCTTCATGAGGAAGCACCACGCCGTTTTCGTAAGGCTCAAGCTTAAGCGCAACAAACAACGTCTGGCGTTCACATATTTGTCCGGGTTGGAGAGGATGAGGAAATCGCTGAAGATAGGTGTAGAAGGACGGCTGTGCGTCCTGTACCAGCACCCCGGCTCGTAATGCCTCTTGTAAAAAGGCGGCAGCCCGTGTATAGCGATTCGCTCGCTCATTATCCCCCGGCTCCTCTCTATTGAGAATAAGCCGCACGATGTTGTAGGGGCTTTTTCGATAGAGATTTTCCTGTTCCTCTGCGGAGAGCACATCGTAGGGCGGCGAGATAACCTCAGAAAGGGCTACTCGCTGCGGGTCATAATGCACCCCGCGAAAGGGCTGAATGGTGGCCAAGGGAAATCGCGCTCCTTCGAAAAATGTCAGTTTATTTTAGCGCATCAAAGGCCTTTCTCGTTCTCGCCTAGGGCAGCAAGCATGTCTATGACGCGAGAGCCAATATTGGATAAAAACATCCAAATAGATGGTATAATTCCTAACGAACATCCTGCGCCGAGGAGGGATGACCGCCGTGCGCGTGCCACCCGATATGAAGATAAGAAAGGTGTTGGAAATCAACGATGCGATGCTAAATACCGTGGCCGGTTTAACACCGGAATTTGAAAGGCTTCGAAACCCCATCCTGCGCAAAGCCATGAGCAACCGCATCACCGTAGAGCAGGCCGCACGCATTGCCGGCCTGCCGCTAGCAAAGGTTCTCTTCATTTTGAACCTCGCAGCCGGGGAAGACCCCTCCACCATCGCCGAAGAGCTGAAAACGCTGCCAGAAACGGCTTTTGAAGCAGAGCCGGTGAACCTGCCTCAAAAGCCGTTGGAATTGCAAAACCTTGCCGATGACCACCCCTCTATACGCTTCCTAGACCTCATGCCCTTCGACGAACGTCAAGAAGACCCTCTGCCCACCATACTTAAGGAGCTGGTGGCCCTAAAGGACGAGAAGCAGATTCTGCTTATACGCCATCCCTTCGACCCCATCCCCCTGCGCGACCTCGCACTGAAGTTTGGCTTCTTAAGTTGGGCAGAACAACGCAGTCAACGCGAGTGGTTTACCTACTTCTATCGCCCAAATCGAGAGAACAAGGAGATATAGCGATGGCTTGGAGCCTGCTGTTCGTGCGACAACTGGCCCTAACCCTCTGGCTTGGGGGCCTGATCGTCATTGACTTTGTGGAAACGCCCATCCGCTTTCGCGTGCCGGAAGTCAACAGAAATCAGGTGGTTGCCATCGGACGGCGTGTTTTTGCCGCCCTTAACAAATTGGAGGTGATCGCCGGAGCCATTCTGCTGTTGGCTAATGCCCTCCTCCTTCCCCATATCCGGCCAAGCGTTCTTCCCCTAGAACAGACTGCAACCGAAGTGGTGGCAGCCATGTGGCTTATTGCCCTGGTGCAGTTGGTGTGGGTAAGGCCGCGCATGTCGGCGCTAACACGCGGTCTTGACCTCGTTAACCGCGACCCAGCCGATCCACGATTCGCCAAAATAGGCCGCCTTCATAAAGTCTATTCGGGACTTGACCTGCTGAAAATGCTGTTGGGTCTTGCTACTCTTGCTTTATGGGCATATCCTCACTAGATTGCCCATCCCACCGAGCAGGCCCTTCAACCTCGGCGTGTCGAGATGGAGAGTCTTGGCTTTTCTGCAGATGTCGTAAGAGCAGTTCCAGATGGGGTGCGATGGTCATTAGCTCACGCTTGTGGGCGGCGGTAAGTTGTTCGAGAATATCCGCCCCCTGGCGTGTCAGCCGTATATAGCTTTTTCGCCGATCATCGGTTGCAGCGACGCGCTCCACAAGTCCCATCCTCTGCAGCCGATTAACGAGGCCTACAGCGCTCTGATGGTGAATCTGCAGCCTTTCGGCTAGCTCACCGTTGGTCACATAGTCGCGCCCCGGATAGCCCTTTATGGCAAGCAAGGCCTGATGCTGGCGTGGTGTTAATCCCTTCGATGCGGCAGCCTGCTCGCTGAACTTCAAAAAACGACGCAGGGTGTACCGGAAAGAGGAAAGCATCTCGTAGTCCTCTTTTCCAAGCGCCTCAGTAAACCGATTTGAATTCTGGTTCATCTCCTCCTCATCTTAAAACAAGGGGCCTATCACCTTTGGACTGACAGAAAACTTTCCAAGTTGCGTTATCCCCCCGTTCGCTCCTCCTTTCTTTTACGATGGATGTGGTGTAGACTTCCCCATGAACATCCAACGCCCATAAACATTGCCGGTTCAAAACCAACCAAGTACCTCTGCGGCGTATGTTCATTTTCTTACTCATCTCTTTCTCTGGCCGCAGCGTTGCTGTCCGCGAGGACGAAAGGACGAGATAGGGAGCGTACAAGGCAGGCTTGCTTTGAGGACTAGCTCTAGAGCCACAAGATCGGCAGTCTCTGCAGTCCCACCCCTTCTTCTTAGAAATGGCGGGGATTAAAAACATAAGATTTCTCGCCTTCGGCTCGAAATGACAGGCGTCTATCTCGCCTGAGGATCGGTATGACAGTCGTATCATCAGTAGTCCCTCAAGGCCGACGCCCTTCCCCTCAAGGCCGACGCCCTTCCCCTCAAGGCCGACGCCCTTCCCCTCAGCACCTTTTCCCTCATGGGTCGCCGTCAACCAACCCCGAAATCCTGCTGCTCACAACTTGAGAGGGCAAGCCTTTGCCTTTAGGCCGTGGTCGTTAACAATCAGCTCGTCTTCCTCCCATATGTTCGCGCGGATAGTTTTGCCTACACCACATCATGTCTCTACGCAGCCATCCCAACTCATTATGTCTTAATACGACATAATGGGGTATAATATCAAAAAAATCAACCATCAAAACGATAAGGGATCAGATGCAGGATCGCTCATCAAGCAACGGCTTAGCGCCAACAACTGCGGATGCCGACGAAGTAAATAGGCTACAGAAACGCGGCTTTCGTCTCTGGATGATGACCGCACTCGCCGTTATCATCGGCGTACAGGCCGCCCTTGTGGCCTACATTCTCTATGACCTTATCTCCCTGCTTACCAACGTCGTTTTCTACCATAAAGTGGCCTTCACCTTGCCCAACATCACTTCCAACACCTTAGGGCCGTGGCTTGTTCTGGTTCCGGCCATCGGTGGGCTTATGGTAGGGCTGATGGCCAAATACGGCACGCCCAAGATCAAAGGGCACGGCATTCCCGAAGCGATGGAGGCCGTCGTCACAAGCCACAGCAAGGTGGAGGCGCGGGTGGCCATCTTGAAACCTCTCTCAGCGGCCATAGCCATCGGAACGGGCGGCCCTTTCGGAGCCGAAGGGCCGATCATCCAGACCGGCGGAGCCGTAGGCTCGTTAGTTGGGCAGTTGATAGACACAACCCCCGCCGAACGCAAGGTTCTGCTCGCCTGTGGAGCGGCTGCCGGTATGGCGGCCATCTTCAGCACGCCTATTGCCGCCGTTATCCTCGCCATAGAACTGCTGCTTTTTGAGTTTAAACCGCGCTCCTTCATCCCCGTCACCATTGCCAGCGCCATCGCCACCATTGTGCGCTATCAACTGCTCGACACCGGACTGTTGTTCAAAGTGGGGCCTATCCAGTTCAACATTTTCCACGGTCTTGCCTTCTACGTTCTCCTAGGCCCCATCTGCGGGCTGGCCGCCATCGCTTACACACGGGCACTCTACTGGTTTGAAGACCTCTTCGACCATCTGCACATAGACGATGTTTGGAAACCTGCCATCGGCGGGCTTATCTTAGGGATCATCGGTCTGTTCGCTCCACGCATTCTAGGAGTGGGCTACGGCAACATCACCGCCATCCTCAACAACCAACTTCCGGTATCTATTTTGCTTATCATTCTTATCTTCAAAAGCCTGGCGTTGTTGATCTCGTTGGGTTCCGAGACCTCCGGCGGGCTTCTCGCCCCCATGCTGATGTCGGGCGGCGCCTTAGGTGCTCTTTACGCCATCGCCATGAACCATCTCTATCCTGTGGCGCACCTCTCACCCGGTGCCTTTGCGGTGGTCAGCATGGCAGCCATTTTCGGGGCAGCCTCTCGCTCTACCTTTGCCTTTGTGCTGTTTGGCTTCGAGATCACACGCAACTACGGCTCGATCCTTCCGCTGATGATCGTCAGCGCCATTGCCGACGGCGTCGTGCTTTTCTTCTTACGTGAAACCACCATCATGACCGAGAAGTTGGCGCGACGCGGCTTAACTATCCCCCAGGAGTACGAGGCCGACGTGCTGCAACAGGTAAAGGTCGGCGAGGTGATGGATCGTACCCCCGGCGTGATACCCGCCGAAAAAAATCTCGCCGAGCTGGCCCGAGAGATAGGCACTACCTCCGATCCTCAACTGCATAAGCATCGCGCTCTCCTCGTTGTGGATTCGGAGGGAAGGTTAGTAGGAATGCTGACTAGGGGCGACATCTTACGTGCTTTGGAACAGAATCCATCCGATGAAAATCTCACCGTCCTCGACGCAAGCAGCAAAAACCTCGTTGTAACCTATGAAGACGAGACGGTCTACGAGGCTATGGAGAAGATACTTCTGCACGATATAGGTCGCCTTCCGGTGGTCAAACGCGAAGACCCGCGGCAGTTCGTGGGCTATCTGGGCCGCGCGGAGGTGTTAAAAGCGCGTTTCCTCAGGTTTCAGGAGGAACAGCAGATTCAACCCGGCTGGTGGCGCATCTACCGTAGCAACCAACGCAAAACCGGCGTCGCACCTACCACGCGATAAACTCTTCCCTCGCCTACATGGAGCAAGAGGGGGCACGTTATAACGTGCCCCCTCGATATCTAGCGAAACGCTAAGAACTACTGGCATGCCGGGTGCGGGCCATCAGCATCGGTCGTCCAGAGACAGACATCGCCGATAAGCTCCTTGTAGGGGATGGCCTTCGCATGACCATCCACAAACTGCACGTTCATTATGCCGTTATGGCGGGAGGGGCCGTCGTTGAGGGCTTTCTGCACCCCGGCGGCACCGCCGTAAGGTCCGGCCTCTCCTCCCGTCCAGCTCCAACGGGCATTCCCGATGTTCTTCCAGTAGTGCCCGTAAAAGGCTCCCTGGTTGGTTACATAGCTGCATTCATTGCCGTTCGCCTTATTTGCCTGCCAAAGTCCGGATTCGTTGCAGACATCGGGCACGGCACCGTAGTAGGAGGCATCTACCACAAGCACCGTGGAGGCCACGCGAGGCACTGCCGCATCCGCCACCACGGCAACGGCGCCACCGTAGAGCGTTGCATAACTGCCGGCAGGGCTCATCCAGGCGTCGTTATGCCCATAGCTGTTCTGCCCACCGTAACCCACACCGCCACAGCCAACTGCCGTGTTGTTATCGGAGCCACCGCATTTGGCTCCATCCGTGTTCCATTTTACGAAAACGTTGGGCGCGGAGGGGCACTTCCAGAGGTCGTAGTTTTTAGCATAGGGGTAAAGCAGGCTGATCCAGAAGGTTTTGTTGCGGGCTGCACCGGTAATGGTCGCGTTACCTACAGGGTCTTGCAGGAAAGGGTTGCTGTCAGGGCCGGAGTTCCACCGGTGCGGATAGAAATACTCATCGTAATCCTGCACGTACATGCCTGTGGCCAAACCGATCTGCTTTAGGTTCGACAGACAAGATGCTGCGCGCGCTTTTTCACGAGCCTGCGCGAAAACAGGGAACAGAATCGCCGCCAGTATCGCTATTATCGCGATAACGACAAGCAATTCGATTAGTGTAAAACCGTTTCGAGTGTGACGCTTCATAGAACCGATCTCCTTTGAGACGCAATTTTTTGATTTGCATGATATGTTGGACATCCTCTAGCCATGAGGAGCACACGAGTTCCGTTATTTGACCTCCCTTGCTCCTCGAACGGTATTATGCCAAAGCCATGTTAAGAGGAGATTAAGCAGATGTTAAGAGGCGATTAAGATTTGATGAATTTTGTTTTAAGGGGGAGACTGGAGGGGATTGAAACTTAAGATTTCTCGCCTTCGGCTCGAAATGACAATCGTATCATCGGCTCTTCAAGAACGACGGCGCTGCACGCGACACTTTCTCAAGGCCGACGCCCTTCCCCTCAAGGCCGACGCCCTCCCCCTCAGTGAGAATGAAATGAGAAAGACTTCTCAGCTTCGCTTCGAGGTGACATGGGGTGCCAGTGCACTACTCCACCACCTACAGGGAGAGGGGGGACAAATAAGCCTACTCTTAGGTCTTTTCGACCGGCAATAAAGATTCTCTGTAGCGATTCTCTGTAGCGGGTGCTTTCCCTCTTAATGCGTTTGTAACTGAGCCGCCTGAATCTGGGTCAACATCTGCTGAGCCGCCCGGTGCATCTCGGCGGAGCAGCCTTGGATGGCCAAAACCGCTTTAAGCTGCGCGGCAGCAGGAGTCAGCTGGCTCTGGGCTGCATAAAGCATCGCTAGGTACATATGCGCTTCGGCTTTTATATCTGGGATATGGGCTTTTTGGGCGGCCTCCTTAAAATCGGTTGCGGCACGGCTTGCGTTGCCCGCATGAATGTAGGCCGATCCTCCCAACAGCAGCGCCTCTGCCAGCAGATTCTTCGATCCGCTCGGGTCTACACGTCGAATCCTCGCGATAAGAGGTTCCACAGCGCTAAGCCGCCCGGCCTCCACATAGATATGCAGCAGCCTCAGCGCGGCTGCACCATCGCTCGGATGGGAGTGCACATAGCTCTCTAAACCGGGGAGTTGCCGATACTCCATCACGATGTGGTTTACATCCGCAGCAAAATTTGCAGCCGGTTCATACCCTCCAATACGCCCAACCACTTGGCCTTGCCCATCTAGAAAAAGCACCGTTGGGTAACCTGTCACCTCATAACGGGTAGCAGCCGCACGCCCCTCCTGTGTGGTCTCGGCATTCAACTTCACCGGTATCACTTGCCGAGCGGCTTTTACCACAACCGATTGCGGATAGACATCGCTATCGAGGCGTTTGCACCAATAGCACCAATCCGTATAGATGTCCAACATCACCAACTTGTGGTCGCTGCGCGCCTTTATCAGGGCACTCTTAAGAGAGTGTGACCAGGAGATACCGGCTCCCCGAGCCGCCTGATAGCTGAAACATAGACTTAAAAGCGCGATTCCAAAATAGATACGACGAAGCATCCTCTTATCTCCTGAGCGAGTCCATCGCTCCCCTCATTTTTCAGCCTTTTTAGGTGGATTCGGCAGGGCATTTTTCAGCGGCACGATCCATATGTCCCGAAAACTCACGGGGCAGCCATGGTCTTGCAGCATAATAGGCCCGGTGGCCACCATAGGCCCAGGCAGGCTTGCTGTGGTGGGGCCTTGTATCTCCACATTATCGTGTACCTTGACCCCATTCCATATTACGGTGATTCGCGGCTTTTCGATGAGGTTTCCATTGGAGTCGAATCGAGGGGCACGAAAGATGATGTCGTACGACTGCCACTGCCCCGGCGGAAGCGCCGCGTTTTCATCGGGGTCGCGCTGACCATAGATGGCGCCACACCCCCCGGCAAAGTAGGTGGGGTTGTTCACCGAATCGAGAATCTGTACCTCGTACAGGCCTTGGTTATAGACCCCACTGTTGCCCCGCGCCTGGCCATGCGCGTCGGGCATATAGGGAATCCGAAACTCCACATGCAGGCGATAGTCGCCGAACTTCTGCTTGGTAATGATATTGCCCGTTCCAGGCTTCACGGTAAGGATGCCATCGCTTAAATCCCATTTCACCGGGCTGCCATCGAGTTGAGTCCAAGCATCCGTGTTTTTCCCGTCGAACAACACAATGGCGTTGCGAGGCGGCGGCACCGGGTGTGTGGGGCCGTGCGGTGGAATGAACTTCTTGGCCGGTGTTTCCTGAGCCTTCAGTACCAAGCCGCTCAGCATGAAAAGCACGACAAACAAAAGGACGAAACGTTTCATTGGCGAACCTCTCCTTCGTTGGGTGGTGGCAGTGCGCCACGTGCACTGCGAATGGCTGTAAGTAGTTCGGGTAATCGTTCGGGAGGCAGGGCGTCGGAAGGATAGGCTTTTTCGAGATAAGGCCACCAATTGAACTGGTCAATATAGGAGAGATCGAAGATCATCCATCCCTCACCTTGGCGTGCGGCCGCTTGAAGAGCGCGAATCATCTCCTCAGGATGTCCCTCATAGTCGGGAACGTAGATTCCCGGATAGAGCAGGGTGCCGTTCGCCAAAGCCAGTCGAGAGATGCGTGCTGCCCCTTCCACAGTAAGGTCTCTGCTCTTTCCTTGGCGTATAGCCTCTTCCTCGGTAGCAATCGGATAATAACATCCTGTAGAAACCCACGTAAACAGCTCGGCATAGCCCGTATCGGGGTAACCGTCGGGGAACCAACTATAGTGCAATGGCGTCCACGGACTGCCCCAGTTGACCCCTACCGGATAGTAGGCCGGGTACCAAGAGCCAACGTAGGTTCCCACCGGCAGCCCCGGTTTGACCGCGTGCACCGTCCGCACCACGTCGGCAGCGAAATCGCGCATCGTTTGCGCACGAAACCGGATCCACTGCGAATAGAGGGGACCGGGGATGATGGGGTCACCTGGGTGCGGAGAGAACCGATAGATGTCCTCCGGCCAATGGGCTACCGGATGCCCGATGTATTGTTCGAAAGCACGGCGGGTAATATCGCTGAAATCGTTGTAGAAATCGGCGTAGCGGCATCTATCGAGCACAAAACCATCTATATCGTAACGGCTCACGATATCGCGCACCATCGCCAGCTCATAGCTACGAACGGTCGGGTTCAGCGGATTCACAAAGCAGGCCACCTTTTCGTTGGCCGCCTGGGCGATAGGCACCAGCGGCGTCTGGAGGTCGAACCTGACAACCGACCCCGGGGTGAGGTGCGCCCCTATCCACTGCTGATCGGAGGCCCGGGTCACCGAGATAAGGTAACCTTCATCCGGCGCACTCAACGGGTTATCTCCTAAAAGGGCGCTATCCACAAAACCGGTCACACGGTCGTCTTTATCAATCACCAGATTGAGCTGTTGGCCAACGGCAGTGTTCGAGGGCGCATTGGAGGGGTTGTTCAGATCGCTGCCGGTGGTCTCTAATCCCACCATGGCCTCCGCCTCCTGCGACAGCACCGTCGTATCTTGAGGCAGCACCTTGGCGCGGCTGGAGGCAGAAGGCTCGCCCTCAACATAGATCGGAAGGCGACCTCCGTCCGGCGCGATGAGGCCGCGGTCCACCGTGTAGGTCACCGACTGCCAATCCGGGTGCGTATAGGCCGGGCCTACCTGGTAGTACTTATGCCCTTCGCTGAGGATGTTGATGTCGGCATCCACTTGTAGCCCCGCCTGGTGGCCGGCCTGCACAAATGCCGCCAGGATATCGAAATTGGGGATCGGGTGCCCTTGCCATACCTGCATTCTGGGAGCCACATGGCTATCGTAAAGCGTGAGGCCGGCCAACGGCTTCACATCTATAATGAGCGTGTTAATGTGTGCTGCCTTACAATGGGCTACAATGGCCTCCACGCCGGCCTGCGTTGTGGAGTAGTCTACGACCTCTGGATGACCGTTCACCATCACGGTGCGTGTGATATTGGCCGTTCCATCTACCCACAACATGCGCTCTTGAGCGCCGATAGCGCCTACAATTCGGCGTGCGATATCGGGTATCTCCTGAGCACAGGCTGTCTCCACACACAGCAGAAGGGCGCCGAGCAGCGCAAAAAGGCTTCTTATGCCGAACTTCATGGCTCTTTCTTGGAGGTTTCAGAGGGAGTTTTGGGGGTCTCACCCCACATTACCTTACGACGCGGCAAAATGCAGACCACCGCGATGCCGGTAAGATAAAGATAGTAGCACACGACGCCCAGAGTGGGGGGAATAAAGCACAGCCCACCTAAAACCGGAGGAAACCCCTTTGCACGAACCAGAGTGACGGCGCCAATGCCGGTAATAAAAGCGCCTATAAACGATAAAACGAGGGGGAGGAGGGAGAGCTGCCAGAAGGGAACCACAGAGACATCCGGCCGCCCGGTTGTTGGGTTGAGCAGAGCTTGATGCGTGCCGCTCGATAAAAACAGCGCCACCACCAGCTCAATCAGCATCCCAACAACGAACCCGATGGTTCCCCAAAAACGATAGATGTCCTGCTGCAAAACCTCCTCCCGCGTTCCTTAGGATATGCCGGCAGCCGCCTCCCGCTTCGCACTCCAAATAAGAGGATTTTGGCGGTCGTTGTTCAACAGGTCGCCCACCTTAAGCGAGGCGAAATAGTCTGGCGGAAGCACATTACGCTGTCCGTTAAAACGGCAACCATCCGGCATGTAGGCACAGGTCATAGCGCGACGCGGGCGCGGAGTCATGTTGGCTCCTGCGGCATGGGCTGTAAGCCCGTTATGGAATACGGCGCTGCCGGCAGGACAGGCCGCCGGCACGGCCTCGATGTGCCTCCATTCCGGGTAGATTTTGAATAATTCCCCCATGTTATGCCCGATGCCCACATTCTTCTCCGTGGCCAGCTTGTGTGTGCCGGGAAGGTACCACAAGCAACCGTTGGCAAGGGTGGCGTCGTCCAAAGCAACCCATATGGACAGGGCATCGCGCGAGAAGAACGACCAATAGGGGACGTCCAGATGCCATGCGGTTGGGTTGCCGTAGGGAGGTTTAATGAGCGCCTGATCGTGCCAAATACGAATACCATCCACTCCGGCCAACGTGCCCGCCAGCTTGCCGAGGCGTTCATCCAGCATCAACTTGGCCATACCTTCGTGGGTATCCGCCAAGCGTACGCACTGCACAAAAACCTGGGCATAGTAGGCATCGGGGTCGGCCTGGTTGGCCAGCGTCTCCGGCCTGTCGGGGCTGAAACCGGCCTTGCCGGCCGCCTCCAAGCGCTGAGCTACAGCCTCCTCCGTAACCTCTCGCCATAGTTGAAGTTCGTCGGCATCCAAAAAATTCTCGATAACAAGAAAACCGTTCTCCCGATAGAAAGCGATCTGCTCGTCTGTAAGCTCGGTTCGCATGTCGGGAACCTCCCGCGTTCAAGTCTCT
>NZ_DATGLN010000062.1:0-4165 GCF_035294165.1 Chthonomonas sp. | reverse complement strand
TACCAACATGTTGGCGTTATTGTAACCGTAATTCTCCGCCCCACTCACATTATCCTGCTTTGTTAACCGATTGCCCATCGCATCGAACGTGTAGCTCTGCGTCTCCCCATCCCCGTAGTTCACGCTCACCAAACGGTTCAGACAGTCGTAACCGTACTGCTCCGTGCGCACGTTCCCACTGCCATCGGTTATCTGGTTGGTCAACCGTTGCCGTTTTGTGAGAAACGCGAAAGGGGCAAAGTGCCCCAAGGTGAATGCCTCTATTATAGAGACACTTGCCAGAATTGTCAAGCGTTTTTATATGAAATTTTTGTTAAGAACGCGGAACGATGCGGTGAAGAGAAGCAACAGCCTGTGTCCCTAGCCTATGGAGATTTGCCAACATGGGACGTATTGTGACCAAACATGTTTCCAATGCGGAGAGAGGTTTCCACCGTTGTTCAAACCATGCCCAAATAGGATAGGTTTGATTCCTGCTTCTTCAAAGGCTAATTTCACGTACAGGGGTAGGTTTTGTGCCTACCCCTACATCAATTTGCCTCTATCGGCCAGATTGGGTGCTCGATCATTGTGCCTGTGGGTAACTGCTCAAGGCCGACGGTGCTACACACGGCATCTTTCCCTCAATAGGTATAGGGCACCTTACCGCCCTCGCATGGCTGCCAAGCGGTCTTGTGTGTCCATCCTTGTGCTTAACCCAAATGCGGAGTTCCACGGGCATCGTTTTACTGGAGCCAAAGTATTGATTTGTCGGCAGTTACCACTCCGCCCCCACAAGGGGGCGGAGTAGTGCGAGGTTTCGGGTGCGCCTCTAGGAGGGCAGTAGCTGCTGCTTGCGTCGCTCTAAAGCTTCGCGCTTGGCCTGCCATTCGGCTAAAGTCGCACGCTCCTTCTCCACAATCTCCGGCTTGGCTCGCTCCACAAACTGAGGGTTGTTGAGGAGTCCCTCCGAGCGGGCTATCTGCTTCGCTACCGCCTCCAGCTCCTTTTCAATACGCTCCAGCTCTTTGGTGCTATCCACCTCATCTCCCAAACAGAGAAGCACCTCTAAACCGGCCAGCGCTTCGGCAACCCACTTTCCTTCACGTTGCTGCTGACCGGAGTGAGCCTCACCCAGAGATAGCCTACTAAGCCGCGCCAGCGCTTGGATGATGGGCAAAGCCGGCTCCAGAAGAACGCGCAGCTTCTCTTCAGAGGGCACTATCGCCCCTTCCACGCGCACCGAAGCCGGCACGGAAAACTGGGCGCGAAGATTGCGCAACGCCCGTACGACCTCCTTAATCCGCTCCATGCCGGCACAGGCCTCCGCATCGAGAAAAGCCGGCTGGGCCTGTGGGTAGGGCGCCAGGCAGATGGTATCGCCGGAATGGGGCAACCGCTGCCATATCTCCTCGGTAATGAAGGGAATGATGGGGTGCAGAAGGCGAAGCGTGGTCTCCAACACTTGGGCCAAGAGGGTGCGCACAACATCGCCCTCCTGCGGTTGTTTAAGCCGCAACTTGGCGATCTCGATGTACCAGTCGCAAAAGTCGTCCCAAAAGAAGTGATAGAGGGCGTGGGTCGCATCGTCCATATCGTAGTTGGCGAGGGCGGTGTTTACCTTTGCAATGGTCTCGTGGAGCCGTGATAGTATCCATCTGTCCTCTATTTTCTGCAGGCTATGGGGAAACACTTCCCCGTGGTGCCCATCCGTACCGATGGCAGAGAGAACGAAGCGGGAGGCGTTCCACAGTTTGTTGCAGAAGGTGGCGGCGATTTCGGTGCGCGCCGCACTGTAGCGAATATCCTGGTTTTTGCCGGCCTGCTGCATAAGGGAGAAACGGGTGGCGTCGGCTCCGAAGCGGTCAATTAATTCGACGGGGTCTACGCCGTTGCCTTTGCTCTTGCTCATGCGCTCCCCTTTTTCATCCAGCACGGTGGCGTGAATGTAGACATCGCGGAAGGGGATGATGGCGCGCTGCTTGCCGTCCTCCTCCAGCAATCCGTCGGCCTCGGGGGTGCGATCGGCCGGCCGTTTAATGAAGTCAAGCCCTGTGATGATCATGCGGGCAACCCACAGATAGAGTATCTCCTGCGCGGTGGAAAGCAGGTTGGTGGGGTAGAAGTAGGTAAGCTCCGGCGTCTCGCGCGGCCATCCGAGGGTTGCGTGAGGCCACAAAGCCGATGAGAACCAGGTGTCGAGCACGTCCTCATCTTGCCAAACGTTCTCCGTGCCCAGCTTGGCCACCGCCTCTTCACGACTGCGGGCGAAGGTGTGTTGGCGCTCTCCTCCTTCTTCGGTCCACCACACCGGAATGCGATGCCCCCACCACAACTGCCGACTGATGCACCAATCGCGGATGTTTTCCATCCATCGCAAATAGATTTCGGTGTAGCGTTCGGGAATGAAGCGGATTTTGCCCTGCTTCACCACCTCGATAGCGGGCTGGGCAAGCGGCTTCATCCGAACAAACCACTGTTCGGAAAGCAGCGGCTCGATGACCTCGCCACTGCGGTCGGAAATGGGGGTTTGGATGGTGTAGTCCTCTATTTTTTCAAGGAGGCCTAGAGCCTTCATGGCCTCCACCACTTTCGCTCTGGCCTCGTAGCGGTCTAGCCCGGCGAATTCGGGGCCGGCGGCTTCGGTCATGCGGCCCTCTTTATCAATAACCACGATTTGAGGCAGGTTGTGGCGCAGCCCGCACTCGAAGTCGTTTAGGTCGTGTGCGGGAGTTACCTTTACGGCACCGGAACCGAACTCCGGCTTGGCATAGTCATCGGGAATAAGCGGGATAAGCCGATCCGTGAGGGGAAGCCGCAACAGGCGTCCGAAGTGAGGCTTATAGCGAGGGTCATCGGGGTGGGCGGCCACCGCGGTGTCGCCTAGCATCGTCTCCGGGCGCGTGGTGGCGATGGTAATGAAGCCGTTGCCATCGGCAAAGGGATAGCGAAAGTGATAGAGTTTTCCGGGTCGTTCCTCCACGTTAACCTCGATGTCGGACACGGCGGTTTGCAGCTTCACGTCCCAGTTCACCACGCGCGTGCCGCGATAGATGAGGCCGCGTTCATACCACGAGCCGAACACCGTCATAATGGCCTCGACGTAGGAAGGGTCCATGGTAAAACGCACACGCTGCCAGTCGTAGGAGCAGCCCAGCTTCTCAAACTGATAGTAGATGCGGTTCCCGTACTGCTCGCGCCATTGCCAGCAGCGTTCAATAAACTTCTCTCGCCCCAACTGCTGGCGTGTGAGGCCCTCCTTCTCCAGCTCTCGTTCCACCACGGTCTGCGTGGCGATGCCGGCATGGTCGGTTCCCGGCAAACAGAGGGTGCAAAAGCCGCGCATTCGGTGCCAGCGGGTAAACACATCGAGTATGGTGTTGTTGAGCGCGTGGCCGATGTGCAGACTGCCCGTGATATTGGGTGGGGGGATGGTAATGCAGTAGGGCGGGCGCGACGGGTCTGGCTCTTCATGAAAGAAGCCCATCTCCTTCCATCGCGCATACCATTTCCCCTCCACTTGGGAAGGGTCGTAGCTTTTCGGTAACTCCGTAGGCAAGGCAGAACCTTGTATTGTCATCGTCCTCAACTCCTCCACACTTTCAAAAAAATGGCGCATGAAATAAGCCCGCGTCGTTTCCTCTTTGAAGAGGAAGGACGCGGGCCTAATGTTACCCACGCGGTACCACCTTCCTTCCCGGGCTTTCAAGCGAAAGCTCGGGCGCTTTGGGCGCGATAACGGGCGCACCCGTCGCGCCTACTCAAACCCCTAACGGAAAGGGTTCTTTGGGCGACGCAACTCCGAGGCGACGTTCGACGCGGCCACATCGGGAAGCTCTCAGCATATGCCTCCCTCTCTGTAGATGCGCCTGCGTCTACTCCTCCTCTTCTTCGTCTTTCACCATAACGGAATAGGATACTAGTTCTTTATACGGCGGCTGCGTTACGTTTGTTGGCGAGGGCCTCGGAGCCGCACAACTTGCCGCACAAGCCTCTGTACACAAGCCCCTACCGTTCTGCGTTTCTTCGAGCGGCAGCGGCTACGGCCTCCCAACCGCCCAGGCGATACATGGATTTGCCGCACACGGCACAGTACCCCTTAAGGTCGTATCGCCCACGGCGATTGCACACCTGAATGGCATTCTGCATTTGGCGCTTGGTTCGACAGTGCACGCAGTAGCCGATA
>NZ_DATGLN010000061.1:0-13344 GCF_035294165.1 Chthonomonas sp. | reverse complement strand
CACGAGACCCGCTTCCGCGCAGCATTTGCGGAACATCTGCACTTTACCGCTAGGGGTCAACTGTCGCACCACTTCGGGCTTGCGACCGCAAAAGCGACATAGCTGCTGTTGGGCTTTCGACTCTAAGCGTGCGGCAACGTTTGTCTTAGATGTGTCTTTCTTCTTGGCCATACAAAAGGCTCCTCCCTTCAGATTTCTCACATAGAGGCATCAGAAACATTATACCCTATCTTATGCGAGAAATAGGCCTCTTAAGTTCCTCCAAACACGGCCGAGTTCCCTTGTTTTCTCTTTAGGTTAGGAGATGGGCACATTCGTAGAGGTGAGGATCGCATTAAGCGTTATCGTGTAGGTATTTCCGTCGTTTGCAACAGCGGTAATTGTGCCCGATAGCTTAATAGGAGCGTCTCCCATCTCAGGCGCGTACCATATTGTCTCGTTGACGTCGCTCGACGAACTGGCGTTGGATATGTAGTTGATCTTCCAACAGGCGAACGTGCCTAGCGCAGTAGATACGTTCTCTGTGCCCACAACGGTAAAGCTATCCACTTCGGATATGCCGGAACTTGTGGTGGTCTGTTGATCGATCGAGAGCGCATTGCTCCATACGGCCGGAGCGGCGATGATGGAAGGATTGAGGGGGTCCACAGTGCCGTTTTGAACTCTGGCCAACGCGATGACATCCCCGCTAGAATCGCTGCTGTCGATCTCCTGTCCGTTGAAAGCGAGTGTCTGTCCATTGCTCAGGTTAAGGGTATAGGCAATGTTGCGCAGCAGCACACTGGCACCGTTGTAGTCGGCTTGACTAAACCCCAGCATGAGAGTGCCGGTGAAGCTATAGCTTACATTGGTTCCGATGCCCTGCAGCTTGCCGGAAAGCGTGTAGTTATAGGTATCCCCTGGTAACGGGGAACGGAGATGGGTGGCCGGAGAGGTTCCTCCACCGGAGTAGACAGGGCCACCTCCCCCTCCCCCGCATCCGATCAAAAACGCGGTGCCGATCAGCATCAATAGCACATTTAGCATACGCATCCTTGTTCCATCTCCTTTCTTGCTGAGTGTAGATGGAGGTTTTGAAGCCGACACTCGATAGCAGAACCGTGTAGCGACTTCTATTTGAATAAATGCCTAGCAAACTTAAAAAGCGGAAAACTTGCCCTAAAATTCGCCCATCAACAACAATGCACGACGAGGAGCATGCTTAGTAGAGAGACCCCGCTTTAGAACTTTCAAGCCTTAACTAAGAAATTCTGATCTCGAATGCCCGTAGATTTGACTTTTTTTGAAACCTGGTGTAGAATAGAGCCGTAATCCTCTGGTAAGGAGGGATGAATGGCGGGTCTACTTACCCGTTGCCCCGTTTGTGGCGGCAGCTTGCACGTGGCCGAACTGCACTGTACTCGGTGCCAAACGAGCGTGCGGGGGGCCTTCGACGGCTGCCGGTTCTGTCGGCTCGCCGAAGAGCATCTGCGGTTCATCGAAACCTTCCTGCGCTGCGAGGGCAACCTAAGCCGCGTAGAGCGAGAGCTGGGCATCTCCTATCCCACCGTGCGCAATCGCCTGCAGAATGCCCTTGCCGCCTTAGGGCTTCAAGGAGGAGATTCCGCTGCGGAAAGCCTGCCCTCCGCCGCAAGCGTTCGTGCACAGCGCCTCGAGATTCTCGAAGCCTTAGAAAACGGTGAGATAGACGCCGAAGAGGCGGCAGAAGCGTTGCGTCAACTCATTTAGGGACACAAATTCCCTTAGAAAGGAGCCTTGAGATGGATGAGAATGTCATGCGAGTTCTAGAGCTTCTGCAGGAGGGCAAAATTACCGCCCAAGAGGCCGAAATGCTTATCGCTGCTTTGCGCGGCAGCAGCAAAACCACAACCTCCTCAGAGACCTCTAAAGAATCCCAAACCAAAAGCGAACAGAAAGCCGAAGAGAAGCGAACAGCCTCCGCCCAATCTCCCTTCGCCGGCCTCAGTGACCTCGGTGAACGCATCTCCAAAGCGATAAGCAAAGTGGATGTTGACAAGATCGTCGAGCGCGTTCAGGAACAGTTGCGCTTGGCCACGAAAAGTGGTGGGCGCTTCTCCTCCACTTTCGTTGCACGTATGCGCACTTGGACGAAACCAGGAGAACTGCGGCCGGAGAACGAGAGCAACTTGCCGGAACGTAAAGAAACCCACCAACAGGAGTTCTATCTCGCGCCAGGTGCGAGTGTCTCAGTAGAAAACCCACTCGGCGATGTGAAGATCACCGGCGTTGCCGATGCGCCCGCGAAGGTGGTGGTAGAACGCACCGTTTGGGGACCCAACGAAGTCGAGCTTAAAAACCTTCTCGAATCCATCGAGGTCGCCATCAGTGGCACCGACTCGCGCCTCGAAGTGCGCATAAATGCACCAGAGGACTTCGAGCAGGGCACGGTAGACCTTGAGATCACCGTTCCACGCGCGCTTGGGACTACCCACGTAAAAACGCGATTCGGCGATGTGGAGATAGCCCACGTGGATGGTGCCGTAGAGGTTATTACAGACTCTGGCCAAGTAACACTCGAAGACATCGGCGGCAACGTGCGCGCCCAAACCAGCTCCGACTCCATTCACCTTAAACAGATTCGTGGTACGGCCTCGGTGGCCACAAAGAGCGGCAATATCGAGGCCTCCAACGTAGAAGGCGGCCTTGTGGCCAACACGGCAAGCGGCGATATACGTGCCAAAGCCATTGAAGGCGAACGACTTGAATGCAAGTCGGTCTCCGGCGACGTGCGTGTGGAAGAGGTAGGACAACGAAGCCCGATGGACATCGTCTGCGAGTCGATTAGCGGCCAGGTGTACCTCAACAACGTTCATGGACAGATAGCCCTCAAGATCGTCTCCGGGAACATCTTTGCCCACATAGGTCGCTCAGAGAGATTCCAGGCGCAATCGGTAAGCGGCGACATCTCGGTAGATTTTGAAACGCCTTTCTCCGGAGCGCTTCAAGCAAGCACCGTTTCTGGCGATGTAGATATCTGCCTACCGACCGAGAGCCATCTGCGCGTCACGTTAGGAACTATCTCCGGTACCCTCCGCTGCGAGCACGATGCCCATGAGGTAACCGCAACCGAAACCCTCTGGACAGGAAAACTCGGAGAGGGCACGGGAACCCTCAATGTCCAAACCACATCGGGCGACGTGCACATCACCCGAATACAGCACGGAAGCCCAGCATAGGGAGGAGTTTTAGCGATGCCAGAGACGGAGAAAGAGCGCATTCTACGGCTTATTGCCGAGGGCGTGCTCACGCCCGAAGAGGGCGCCCGCATGATCGAGGCGCTTCAGCGGGTGCAGCAGGCCCAACCCACGACATCGAGCACGCCCGAACCTCCTAAAGAAAAGCCGAAAACCAACGATCGCCAAAACTTTCAGAAGGTGGAAATACCCCGCCCGGATGGAACGCACGAAACCATCGAGGTGCCACCTGCCTTGGTGCCTGCCGTCATGAAGGTGATAGGCGCCTATATGAAAGAATCGGCAAAAAGCGCCGCAAAAGACGCTTGGGGCGGCTTTAAGGTGGTGGCAAGCCGCAGCTTAAACGATATGAAGTCCAACCTGCGCTCCCGTATTAGCGGTTCGCCCCACACGGACTCGTCGCCGAAAACGCCTTCCCCAGAAGAGATTCAGAGAAGAGAAGAGCGACGGCGCCTCCTACAGATGGTGGAATCGGGGCGACTGAAAGCGGAAGAGGCGGAGCGCATCTTTGAGCAACTCGATGCGCTCCATCAAGAAAAACGCAACGTGCCATCGGGCCAAACCCATTAGACAACTCGGCCCTGCGGCATCGGGCAAACAGAACCTTCCCTGAAAAGAGAGTAACAGGGGGGATAAAGTTGACACAGCGCCGTAACTAGGGTATTTTAAACTGAGCAGCGAATACGCCGAGGCGTTTCGCTCTTTTTGTGCGCCAAAAACGAACGACTCCCGTAAGCGCTAGAGGTGTAGAGTAAGTCCATGCCTAAAGACGAGGTCATTCTAACCGCAGAGAGCAAAAAAAAGCTTGAGGAAGAGCTTCATCGCCTACGCATAGTGCGCCCACGCGTTGAAAAGGCCACGCAAAAAGCACGCTCTTCCAGAGCTTCATCGAAAAACTCCGAATATCAGAAGGAACGACATCAACTCGCCCTCATTGACGCCAAGATTGCAGGCATTGAGGCCCTGCTAAAGAGCAAGCAGGTCGAAGACGAAGTTGTCCTAACTCCAGAAGGCAAAAAGAAGCTTGAGGAGGAACTTCTGCGTCTACGCACCGTGGAACTTCCTAAGGTGGAAGAGACTATACGACAGGCGCTTGAGCGTGGAGACCCCTTGGAAAACCCCGAACATCAGCAGGCATGGCAACAGCTTGTTTCCCTCAACGCCCAAATCGCGGGAATGGAGGCTCTGCTAAAAACCCAGGTCAAAGACGAGGTCATCCTTACCGTAGAGAGCAAAAAACAGCTTGAGGAAGAGCTTCATCGCCTACGCACCGTGGAAAGAGCGCGCATCGCCGAGACCATACGTAAAGCACGCGCCTACGGCGATCTCTCGGAGAATTTCGAGTATCAAGCGGCACGAAGAGAACAGGCCATTCTTAACGGCAGGATCGCCGAGATTGAGGCGATTTTGGAGCGGGCAAAAGTCATCGAAGTCGAACAAAAAGGATGGATAGACGTTGGCGCTAAGGTGACACTGATAAACGCGAGTGATAAAGGCCAACGGTTTGAGTATGTTATTGTAGATGCAAATTCGGCCGACCCGCTGCAGGGACGTATATCCCATAACTCTCCTATAGGCCAAGCGCTGCTCAAGCGCAAGCAAGGAGAACAGGTAGAGGTGCGCCTGCCTAACGGGCGCACTGTGGTCTACATGATTGAAGAGATCAGTTACTCGTAAAAGTTCGCCTGCCGGGTCAGCTAAAAGGCAGGCGAACGGTTCGGACGGCATCTACTGTGTGGCAAACGAGGTGAAATAGACGGCCGCCACGTCCTGCCCACCTAACGCCTCGTTGACCCTTTCTTGAATCTCCTTCTTAAGAGCCTCCTTCGCCCCCTCCTTTGAAACATCGGCCAGCGTTTTGTGGCCGAGAACCGTGATGATGGCATCCCGAATGGGGGCGGTTTTGTCTTTGGCCTCGTCCTGCGACATGTTTTGGGTCATACCCAGCGTGATGCCCGCTTTCAGATAGTGGTCATCGCTTCCACTAAGGTTCACTAAAAAGTCATCGAGCGGTAGGTAATAGGAAACCTTCAACTCTTTCTTGACCTCCCCTTTCGCCGCCCCTTTCTTGCCACTCAGCATGTGAAAGGCAAGTAGGCCAACGACCAATACGACCACTAATCCAAAGAGCAGCAAAAGGGGGCGTTTTGATCTTTTCTTTGGCGCCTCCTGCACCTCCTCAGCAGGTTGTTGACGCATTTCTGGCTTTGCTACCATAGATGTTTAACTCCTCAAAAACGATTTTTTGCTTGAATTATGGCTCGGCCACACTCCCCTCATCCGAAGGAGCAACCGAACGAGAGCGGCTTCCTAAGGAGATCGCTCCCGAAGCTGCCTCGTGTTGTTGCGGATTCGCCAGCACAGAGGACTTCTCTCCCGATGATTCTACAGGGTCCACACCACCTCTGTCGGTAATGCGGGCGATCTCTTGTTGACGCTGCATTTCGGCTTCAGCCTCTTGTTGTGTGCGCAGCAGCACGATCTCCACTCGGCGATTGCGCGCTCGATGCTGTGGGGTGTCGTTAGGATAGAGAGGGCGCGTATCGGCATAGCCGGCGGCCGAGAACCGTCGTATGGGCAAACCCTCCCGCAAGATGAGATCGCGCACCACCGCCCCGGCACGTGCGGCGGAAAGCTCCCAGTTCGAGGCGAACTGTAGGGTGTGAATGGGTCGGTCGTCGGTATGGCCTTCAACCACCACGTCGTTCGGAAGCACCCGCAACAACCCCGCGATCTGGTGTAGCAGCGGCAGGCTCTGAGGCTGCAAGGTCGCCTGCCCGCTTTTGAAGAGCAACCCATCGGTAAGCACGCTGATCACGATGCCACGGCGGTCGTTGCTCATATGGATGGCGCCCTCCAAATGGTGTTGTTCCACATATTGCCGTAACTTTTGTAAGGACTGCATGTACTGCTGATAGGTTCTCTCTGCAGCCAAATCGGTGCCGACACCAACTCCTTTTGCCGCCTTGTCGCCGTCGAAACCCTGTCTAACGGAGATCGCCATCTGTTGAAATTTGCCCCGGCTCATCACCGACATCGAATAGAGCATGAGGAAGAAGGCCATCAGCAGGGTGATCATATCGGCATAAGTAAGCAGCCACCGTTCCAGGTTCTCTCGGTGTTCGGGTTGCCCTCGGCCTCGCAACAGAGTGCGATTCATCGTCGTGCTCCTGCCAGAGCGCTCTGCCCTCGAAGCCGTGGTGCCAAATAGGCTTTTAGCTTCTCCTCCACAAGGCGTGGATTATCGCCCGCCTGAATGGAGAGAATTCCTTCCAGCATCACCTCTCGTGCAAGCGCCTCTTCTGAAGAGCGCATGCGTAGCTTATTGGCAATGGGCAAGAAGATTAAATTGGCGCTGGAAACGCCGTAGAGCGTGGCGATGAAAGCGCCCGCGATGAGCGGCCCCATCTTGCCTGGATCGCTGAGGTTGGCCAACATGTGGATAAGCCCCATAACGGTACCGATGATCCCTAACGTGGGCGCAAAGCCGCCAAGGGTAATGAAAATCGACTCGCCTGCACGATGACGTGCCTGTAAAAGCTGTATCTCCGTCTCCAAAACTCCCCGCAGAAGCTCGGGGTCGGTGCCATCAATGGCGAGACGCAGGCCACGTTTCAGGAACGGGTCATGAAGACGCCGGCTCTCCTCCTCCAGGGCAAGCAAACCATCGCGACGTGCCTTCTCGGCTAAACGCACCAACTGCCGAATAACATCCGGTAGCTCCAGTGTCTTCTCGCGGAAAGCGATGGAAAGAATGCTGGGCACCTCCATGATCTGGTTCATTCGAAAGCTGATAACGGCGGCTCCAATGGTTCCACCAAAAACCAGCAGCGCGGCGGGGAGATTAATCATCACCCGTAGCTCGCCACCCTCCATGAGCAGGGCGCCTAACAAAGCTCCCCACGCCAAAACGAGTCCGATAACGGTTGCAAGGTCCATGCTGCTTGCCTAACTCCCTTTCGTGTCGAAACCCTAGCGAGGCGATGCCGTGGTTTCGTCTTTCTCCTCTTGCTCGGCCTCCGGATGAACGATCCCTGTGCGCAAAAGCAGCGGTCCAACCTCTTGCCGATAGGCCAGGATTTTACGGCGCACCTCCTCCGGCTTTTCCAAAACGAGCACCTTCCGCCCGCTTACCATCGAGATGACGGTATCGGGCGTGCTTTCAACGAACTCGATGAGGTCGGCATTGATGTAGAGTTCGGTGTGGTTAAAACGGGTTACTTGTATCATGCTTTACTCCTTCAAAGGGGCTCGACAAGCACCCGCTTGTCGAAACCCCTTATGTCCCAGTTAGGGCACCTAGCCGCCCTGTTTCAGGTTGATGACATCCTGAAGCAGGTTATCTACGGTGGTGACGATGCGCGTATTGGCTTGGAAGCCCCTCTCGGCGATGATCAGGTTGGTGAACTCCGTTGAAAGATCCACGTTGGACATCTCTAAGAAGCCCACGTTGATCTGGCCACGTCCGCCTTGGTTGGGCACGCCCACTTGCGCCAAGCCGGAGTTGTTGGAGGCCGAGTAGAGGTTTTGTCCTTGTTTCGCCAGACCACCAGGGTTGGAGAAGATGGCGGTTGCGATCTGCCCTAAAACGCGCGTCTGGCCGTTAGAAAAGACCCCAGTGATGGTTCCATCCTGTGCAATAGAGAAGCTTTGAAGCACGCCCATCGGCGCCCCATCCTGAGAGGTGGCAGCCACGCTGGAGTTGCCGGCGATCTGGGTGAGACTACCGAAGTTGATGCTGACACTAAACGGTGCCGCTCCGTTGGTTGGGGTAACATTGACCGTTTGGTTGTTTGTGTCAATCAGGTTGCCGGAGGAGTCGAAGAAGAGCGCCTGATTGCCCGAGCTGGTGCTGCTGGAAATAACATGTCCGTTCTCCGTGGCCGTCCATTCCCACCGAGCGGCAGCATTAGAGGGCGCTCCCGAACCCACCAACGCGCGGGTGAAATTAAAGGTGATAAGATGGCTCATGCCCAAACTATCGTAGACCTGCACGGCCGTTGACCATGAGGGCTGGCCACCAGTGCGCCCATCTGCGGCTCCGGTGGTATTGGTGGTAGAGAGCTTGCTCAGGTCTACGGTAAGTGGCATACCGGCCACCACCTGCGCTCCTGTATTGTTCGGCCCATAGGTTCCTGGTGCGCTGCTTAGCTGAATGGTGTTGCCTAACACAGCACCGGTTGTGGTGTTGGCCAGCACGAAGCCTTGGCCGGGGATATAGTAGGCTTTCGATTCGTTGTTGCCTGCCACCGTGCTATCGTAGAGCGTGGTGCCCGTCGTCAAGTTTTTGATCTGCACATCATAGGCCGCCGTCGCCCCGGTAGGCACGTTCGGGCCGGTGGGGTTATAGGTGGGGTTTAGAAAAGTTGTCTGAATCTGGTAGGCGTTGCCTGCCGAGTCGTAAACGGTGGTTGTGACCGGTGCCGGGGGGTTATCCAGGTTCATGTTGCCCGACAAGCTCATGAGTGTCGAGGCGATCTTCGTCGGGGTGTTCTGCCCATTAGCGCTGGCGGAAACACTGGAGGAATCGGAAAGCCCACTGAAATCCACCGTGATCGGGAAGTTAGGCGCCCCCCCACTACCGATAACGTTGAGCACCTGCGACGACCCCAAAATCGCTCCGGAACTGTTGGCAAAAACGAACTTACCTCCCACAGCGTAGATGGTCTGGTTGGTGGTGGCACCATCTAACGTGAGAGCCACTTTCCAGGACTGTGTAGCGCCCGCAGGCACACCGGCTCCGGTAGGGTTGAACACAGGATTGGAAAAAGTAACCTGCAAGGTATGGGCGTTGCCCAGCGAGTCGTAGATGGTGGTATTAATGGCAGAGGGCGTTTGCGAAACGTCTAGATTCCCCGTGAGTTTAGCTGTCGTGGACTGTAGCGAAGAGGAAGCATCGAGATTTCCCTGAAAGATTGCCTCCGTCGTCTGCTTCACGGCCGTGAGTGTGCCCACAGGGATCTTGATAACGCTGCTTGCCGTGATGGGTTGGCTCGTATCTACCTTGCCGTTCGCATCGGCCTGATACCCCAATAACTTCACTCCGTTTGCCGGGTTCACCAGCTCGCCAGAGCTATCGAGGTCAAACGAACCGTCGCGCGTGTAGTAGACGGTGCTTCCATCGCCGACTAAAAAGTAGCCCGCTCCTTGAATGGCTAGGTCGGTGTTTTTTCCCGTCGTTTCGAGGTTTCCCTGAGTCTGTAACGTATCTACCGAGCCTAGCATAACGCCGAGTCCCACTTGGGCGGGGTTTTGACCGCCTACATTGGCTCCTGGACTTGCTGCATCCCGAATCGTCTGAGAGAGCTGATCCTCAAAAGTGACGCGCCCGGCCTTGTAACCTACCGTGTTGATGTTGGCGATGTTGTTGCCGATAACGTCAAGATCGGTTTGGTGAACTTGAAGTCCGCTTACGCCTGAAAACATAGCTTGAAGCATCTTGCTATAGAACCTCCTGTTATTGGTGAAATGGATGCGCTAAGCGCTTGTCTCACGATATATGGCTCCCCTCTATCGTTCGGGGAGTATGCTTTTCAGGCCTCCGCGGAGTCCGTCCACGGTCCGGCCTGCACGGTGCGGCTCTCTAAGCGATGACCGCACTATCTATGTTGGTAAACACGTTTTCCTTGAGATGGTCGCGATCCACCACGGTGACTACGGTGCGATTTTTAATGCTCACCACCATCGCCATGTTGTCCATGAGAATGAGCGCATCGCGCGCTCCCTTGCCCTCTGCACGCTGCACCGCATTTTGCAACCTCTCCACATGCTGAGCTTCCAGCGTGATCTGCCGCGAATTCATGCGGGTCTGGGCATGCGCCGAAAAGCGCAACCCAGGCACTTCAGGCGCTCCAACGGAACGTGTGGGTTCGAGAGGAGCGATTCCCTGCTGAGCGCGCAGGAGATCGGCAAAGGAGGTTTGTTGCGCCGTCCTTTGTTTGCTTGTACTTTCTTGAGACCTATCGGGAGTGGCAACTCCCTGTCCTACAGGCGGAACGCGAACTGGTTCAGGCATCGTGTCACCTCAAGAGACCTGTGTTATCTCATCGAGTGTTACCGATGTGTGGTTATCTAACGTCAGCGAGACCTTACTGCCGTTCCAGCTTACACCGACCACCTTCCCGCTGACCATCTGCGGGCTGTTGTTGGTATTTACCAAAGCCAGCACCGTATGCCCAAGCAGGTTGATGGCCTGTTGTTGGGTTTGCGAGTTCAATAGGTGGTTGACCCCTTCCACGGTTGAGAACTGAGCAAGCTGCGCTAGCATCTGGTTCTCGTCTACTGGCTGCGTCGGGTCTTGGTTTGAAAGCTGGGTCGTGAGCATTTGCAGAAAGGCCTGCTCGCTAACCTGTTGGTTGTTCTGCACCTGTTGCACGGCGGCGCCTATTTGAGTTGTGGCGCTGCTGGTCGTGCTGTTGGTTACTTGGCTAATAGCCATCTTCCGATCTCCTAACTTTAGGGTTGTTTTTACGCCAAGAAGTTAAGGCGAGATGCACCTGCGAACGGCGTCATAGAAAGACCGCTCATCTCGTCATTGCCTACCTCTGTCGGTTCGATGGACGAAATTTGCCCGTGGTCAACAGAGGCGTAGTTTGTCCTCGAATAACCGCTCGTCTGATACTGCATCTGCAAGGAGCCACCGAACGGAGCTGGGTTCTGTTGGCCGGTGCTGCCGGTGCTTATTTCTAACGAATGCACCTTCAGCCCTTGTGCTTCGAGAGCGGCATGTAGTCGGTGCTGTTCGTCCATAAGGGCACGTTGCACCTGGCTCGTTTCCGCAACAAGATGCGCCGTTACCCCTTGTGCGCCACTGCTAAGCGCTATGCGCAGTGTGCCTAGTTCAGGTGGGCTTAGCCGCAACGTAATCTCGCCGCGGCCCACCATCGAGCGGGCTGCTTCGAGATGCTGCACCACCTGTTGCGCTACTTGAACGCGGTCGAGTGTGCTCTGCGCAGCCCCCGCAGCACTAGGCGCGGAGATGTCCGGGCTTGATGCGCTGTTAGATTGGCTTTGCTGAAGTGATGCGATGGTCACACCTGCATGGGGCCACTGCTGCTGTGCGGCGCTGCCGTTGGCCGAGTTGCTGCTGTCTGCGCTGCCGCTCGTACTTTGCGAAGGTGGCGCCGCATCTACCGACGGTACAGTTGTCTGCATATCGGCAATGTTTTCATGGACAGTAACCGAAGAGAGAGGTTTTGTTGCGGCCTCTGTGGAGAGTGTGTTCGGGTCTATAACGCTACCGACGGCCTCATGCAGTGAAAGTGCCTTTTGGTCTTCCGGCAAACCGTTCTTGGCTCCAGCGATCTGAGCCGCCTCAGGGGCGACACCGGCGAATTCAGAAAATCCCCCGACTTTCTGAGATCGTACGCTGTTCGCCTCCCCTAACACGGCGCTGCGAAGAAGCCCCTCTTGCAGCGTTTGTGCGGGATGCGGTGCCTCCGTTCCAGGTATCGCATGAGCTTCCCCGAACTGCCCCGTATTTTGCACGGCAACCTCCAACTCCGGTTGTGAGCCGGATGCGCTCTGTGACACACCCTCCGTAAACTGCACGTAGGTGTCGTTTCCTACCGCAGCAACGTGTTGCGATGGCAAGGTGCCGTATGCAGCACCATCGCTCTGCGTTACCACGATGTTTTGTGCGCTTTCCGTGGAGACCGACGTCGTCGCCAGGATAACTTGCGTTTGAGACCCCACAGCACCCGATGTCGTGTTACCGGCAACCGCGATGGCCGTGCTGACCGACGCCCCTAAAATGGTCGTTGGAGCTGGTGTCACGTCCCTCGATCCATTCGGTGCGCTTATCTGAGTTGCGGACTTCGGAAGAGCGGAATAAGCGCTAGTCTCCGAAGCAACGGTTCTTGATGCCAACACCACCGTCAGGGGCATGGCTGCAGGCTCCCCTGCCGCCTGCTCCTTTAGCGGCAGCGGCGCGGAGGCTGAAGTTGCTGGTGTTTCGTTAAGGGTGGGGGAAATCTCCTGCTCCGAAGCCACCAAGGCAGCGAGCGCATTGGTTTTATCGCTTATGCCAGGCGTTTGTGATAGGCTGGGCACCACGCTAGTGGCTTCTGCCGCGCTGTTTTGGCCTGCAGCGTTCGGAGCGGGTTCGGCCGAGACAGTCGTTGGCGGAAGAGCCGCCACAACAGCAGCCATCGCCAACATCTGAGCCGGCGTCTGTTCCGACAAGGCAGCAGCAGCCGCATCTGGTTTTGAGTGGATCGCCTTTTCAACGGCTTGCTGGTTCGGCTCTGTCGCATTGTCGGCAGTTTGGGCATCCGCACTTGGCTTAGAGGCGTCGCCATGGACGGGCCGCTTCACCGGTAGCTGCGTTTTAGCTACTTGTTGTTTCGGCGTACCCGAATCGGCGCCGATACCTTGTGGCAAAGCTTCTTGAAGGTGGTCTGTAAAGGACGAAACGCCCGTCGCATCGCCATTAGAGCTTCCGGCCTTCGGAACAGCCGTCGCGGTGGCCTGTTGTGGCAGCGAGGGTAGAATGGTTACCACGATGGTATCACCTCCTTTCATCGTAAAAGATTCCCTCGCTTCTATTGTTGGCGTTCTCAGCGCGATTCTGCACGAATTTTTATGGGGAAAGGCGCATCACGACTACAGCAGACTAGGGTGAGATAACAGTATGCCTCTTAATTCACAAGACTGCAGACAGCTATCTAAGATGGGGCATTGGCCTTGTACGCAGCACTCTCGGCCTTGAGGGGGATATTATTGGCGACTAGGAATTGACATAGGCCGCTGAATAGAATATAATTTGACGGACTTAAATAGGCAAGTGAGTAGATAGATGCTTCTTCCGACTTATAAAAGGGTCATCTTCAAGAAAAATCCGCTGGTCAACGTAAGCTGTCATCTTCAATTTTACGAGCCTCTCGCCCTTGATGAAGCGTCCTTGAGCAAGCTTTGGGAGCCACTGCGCTCCTTCTTTCCCTATTTAAAGCTCCAAAATGCACTCTATTTTGCTTCTCTTGACGAGGCGAGCAAATTTCCGCAAACGATCCCTAGATTCGCCTCATGGTCTGCTGCTTTCCTCTCTAAGGACAACTGTTGGCAGCTCAATGTTATGTCGAATCAGTTCTCTCTGTTTTGCACGACCTACGAGCGCTGGGAGAAGTTTAGA
>NZ_DATGLN010000060.1:0-1282 GCF_035294165.1 Chthonomonas sp. | reverse complement strand
GGAGTTTTTCAGGGCGGTGCGCACCCGCTCTTTGCTCTCATTGACGGCGGTATCGGGCAGACCGACGATGGTGGTGGAGGGCATTCCGGGGCTTACATCCACTTCCACATAGATTTCGTGGGCATCAATGCCGAGGATGGTACTAGAGAGCACTCGGGCCAGCATGTTGGGCAGCTCCTTGTTGTGAAAAATCGCGTCTCTATTCTCTTTTCCCTCTATCGAATCCTGCCAAGCGTGGAAAATTTTTTTGCGTTGGTGATGACCACAAGCTTACAGTGGGTGGGGTGCCGGCTGCTTGTGCCTTAAGCGAGCTTCGGCTTGTTGAAGCTGCGCCTTGCAGTAGATAGAAACTGACATGAAATCGGTTCTAGAGGCAGTCTGTAGAGCAACTCGGCTTCGTTCGCCCCCTATCCCATCCTTTCGTCTTGCAGACGGCACAGCAGCAGCCAGGGAGATAGGCGATTAAGAAAACGACACAGGCCGCTGAGGCGCCCACCGCGAGGTGCCCCTCTCCCTGATAGGGGGAGGGGGGTGGAGGCCTTGAGCGCAGCACTGTCGTCTTGAAGAGCCGGTAAGAGAGACGCCTGTCATTCCTCGTGAGATAAACATCTGTCATTTCGAGATAAACACCTGTCATTTCGAGTCGAAGGCGAGAAATCTTGAGTTTCACTTCCCACCAGTTCTGTGGGGGTAGGGGTGGGGCTGTAGAAACTGCTGGCTTCACCGTTCTAGAGTCAATTCGCGCGCAAGCCCGCCTTGTTCGCCCCCTATCCCATCCTTTCCCCCGATTCGGGAGGTGCTAGCGCACGGCGATGCAGCGGCCAGAGAGATAGGCGATGAAGGAAACGACACAGGCCGCTGAGTCGCCCACCGCGAGGTGCCCCTCTCCCCAATGGGGGGAGGGGGAGGGCGTCGGCCTTGAGGGGCGGGGGGGTGGGGGCTTGAAGAGCCGGCGATACACCTGTCATTTCGAGCCGAAGGCGAGAAATCCTGCGTTTCACTTCCCACTCGTTCTGAGGGGCGGGGGGATGGGGGCCTTGAGGGGATGGAGACCGCCTCGGTGGTAAAATGAGGCGGGAATCAAAGTCAGGAGGGTATCGCTTTGGGGTGTATAGGAGTAGGGCATCGAGGGGTTCCACATGCTTTTCCGGCCAACACCTTGCGTAGTTTCCAAGAGGCGGCGAAGTTAGGCTGTCAGATGGTGGAGTGCGACGTACGCCAGGCAGCCGATGGGGCTTTGGTGCTTGCGCATGACCCGGAGGTAAGGGATGTACATGGACGT
>NZ_DATGLN010000059.1:0-41840 GCF_035294165.1 Chthonomonas sp. | reverse complement strand
AAACTCCCCACATACTTCTGACTGCTGCTCCCCGCCTGACCACTCCGTACCATACCGTATACATCGTACTTTTGGACTGCCTCTATGCAAAGCGCAAATGTTTATACTGTTGCTTCAACAAAAACCACCCTATTTCCTTCTGCAGCTATGCTTTTTATCATAAAATCAGTTGCTAAAGGTCTTGTTCACCTGTCTTGCATTCATTAACCGAGCGCTCGCCTGGAGGCTCCCTTAGAGGAAGGGATGTTTCTAGATAAAAACGCTGATATGGTTGTAACAAGGTGTTGATTTCCTCTGGTGCAGCAGCAGGAACGACCAGCCCTATCTTCCTTTTCTCTCTATGCCAAAACCATTCCACATAGGCCTCCATCGCTTGGCGACAGAGGCGAACCCGTCCGGCTAAATCGCTTTGAGGATAGGCTCGTATCCACTCCGCTCGTCGAGGCCCCACCCAGTCTTTAGCCCCAAAGGGCAAGTTGCTAACAAGCTTCAACTGGAATTGTTCTAGAAAGCCTTCCAACGGGGCAGGATCCCCTTCTGGATTATCCCCTTCCTGTTCTAGCAGCGCCAACACCTGCAGGGTTACGGGGAACCATAGCTCATAGAAACAACCCTTTAACGCAAGATAATACAGATTTGCACGTGCTTGTGAGGAGAGAGCGCGTAGGGTAAAGTTAGGTTGGTTCAGATGTTGGAGCAGAATAAGACGCCTATCTTGAAACCACTCTATCAGGGAATCCTCTACAGCACCGTTCTTAGCGTTTACTCGCATGTACAGTCCACAACTGACCATAAATAGAAACATCCTGCACTCTATGTCTGCATCATACTTGCCTGAGATAGCTGTATGGGTAGTAGTTTATAGCAACATTGTTCGGCTTCTTTACGTACTGCCTCTTCCAAAACAGTGAAGCGCAGACTTGCCAGTCGGTAGAAAAAATAGTTTGCTATGCGCCTATCCTGACCTCCTAGCTGACACATCCCTCGCAAAACAGTTACAACGAACTCCGTCTTTTGACCATAACATGCGAATAAGGCAATCTTTTCAATAAAATACCAAATCCCATCTGAAGGGAGGACTCTCAGGGTTCCTACCCCATCCCGTAAAGATATATTGCTCAATTAAAGTCCACCATTGCCGCCTTCCCTCAACCCCTGTACAATATCGTAAGGCCACCAGTGCTGTGGCCAAAATATCTTGCTGCTTCTCCAATGCACCCCGCTCAAGGCTTCTTTGAAGTTCGCCACAGAGCGCTAGCAGATCATCTTGTGTTTTCTTCCAACCCATCCATATCGTGCCTACGACGCAACATAAAGCCACTAGCACAAGTAATCTTAGTAGCCATGCCTTTGGCAGATCGAGAAAATGCTGGAATACTCCCCCAGGTGCTCAGTCAAACCAAGAAAAAACACGAACTCCAATACGACCGCCAACAATGTTTTCTGAATACGCTGATCGAATCGCTTAGCGTAGCTTCGTGCAAAGACCGTAACTTCCGCTTCATCTGATTGTGGAGCGACTGCTTTATCCGGCAGGCTGCTCTCGGCTACTTCCGTACGGAATTCAGATTGAGGAAGAAACAGTTGTTCCCTACGTGGATACGATAGCAATGGGGAAAGTGCCAGCGCTCCGCCCAGATGGGTTCGGTAATAGGAAGACGGCGGGCTTTTCCTACAAGACCTCGCACGGTTAGTCCGTCGGAGGAAAGTTTAACTACTGTCCCAATCGCGTTAGGGAGACGTAAGGCTAGGTAACAGGGGATGATAAGCGAGAAAGCAAGGCATAATAATCCTAATTTGTCGCCATATTGCCTAGTCGCTCCATGTTGTGGCGACCAAGATAAGTCGCCTAAAGGCAGTAAGAGCGTCAGTAACCCCAAGACGATCAGGAAACACAAAGCGATTAGAAACAAGTAAGCGAGTCTGCGTTGACCTGGATAGTGCACAGGGCTTCTCCTTTCGTCAGCTCATTAGTGCTGCAAATGCATCGTCTGCGAGCGCATGCACATTAAATGCTGTCCCACACACGGCTGCGCCCCCACCGCCTAACGTGTTCCCGTCCACATCGTTGACGTAACCGCCTACATTCCGACGTACCAAAGCCGACTGCCATCGTATTTGGCGTGTTGCTTTACGGCTTGATAAGCTGCCTTGTGATGCAAGTTGACAATCGGTTTTGATTGTAGACGGATGAGAACAGGAAAGCGTTTCGGCAAGTTGCCTCGCTTGCAGGCTTGAACCAGAGGGCTATCTCTCCAAGTCTCTGCAGGAAATGAGATGCCTTTCAACGAAATAGAGCTAAAATTTTCCCAGAATGAGAGGTAACCATGGAACCTTTTTGGGGACCTGCGCTCCATAACATCTTTCTGCTGTCTCACGCCAAAACGCGCTCGATAAGCGCGGAAAACCCCACCGGAGAAAAAGGTAAGGGGGGCATGGCCACGGAAGGAGCCGGCGCACGTGCCGCACGAGACTTGGGACAAGGCTGGAAAGTCTCGCCCTGCATCACCCTTCCGGCTCGAACCACCGTAACCCTTGCCGAAATTCAAGGCCCCGGCACCCTCCAACATATTTGGAACACGGTGCACCCGGACTGGTGGCGTCGCCTCGTTTTTCGCGCCTACTGGGATGACGAACCCACCCCCTCCATCGAAACCCCCCTCGGCGACTTCTTTTGCAATGGCTGGTGCCGACGCTGTAATGTGAACTCGCTTCCTATCGCCGTGAACCCCGCCGGCGGCTTCAACTCCTACTGGCCGATGCCGTTTCGCCGGTCAGCCCGAATCACCATCGAAAACCTATGGGATGAAGATTGCCATGGCTATTACTACCAGATTACCTATGCCCTCACGGAGGTTCCTGAGGAGGCAGGGTACCTTCATGCCCAGTTCCGCCGATCAAACCCCCTTCCCTATAAACAGGTTCATACCCTGCTCGACGGCGTTCAGGGACAGGGGCACTATGTGGGCACCTACCTGGCCTGGCAGGTCAACAATAACGGCTGGTGGGGTGAAGGCGAAATGAAGTTCTACCTCGATGGCGACGGCGACTTTGCTACTATTGTCGGAACGGGCACAGAGGACTATTTCGGCGGGGCCTGGAATTTTGAACACCCCCCCGGACAGTATGGGGTTTACTCCACTCCCTTCCTCGGAATGCCCCAGGTGATCATGGCCGGAGAAGGCGGTATGTACCAGTCGCAGCAGCGCCACGGAATGTACCGATGGCACATTCCCGACCCCATTCGCTTTGAAAACGACATCCGTGTCACCATTCAAGCGCTTGGGTGGCGCAGTGGAGGCCGCTATCTTCCTCTACAAGACGATATCTCCTCCACCGTGTGGTGGTATCAGCGAGAACCTCACGCACCATTCCCACCTCTACCCGACCGTGATGGCCTAGAAGTGATTTAAGCCAACATGGGCGAGGGGCGATGACACCGCAGGCTTATCCGTTCCGTATTCTCAAACAAAGCTGCGGTGTTTTGAAAGGAGCAGGCCATGCTGCCGCAACAAAAAAAGAGGGCGCTTGCTTTGGGGCTGCTGTTGATTGGCCTACTTGCCACCATCAACGCCTTTTCTCAGCCTACCAACTTCTCACAAGACCCCCTCGCCCGCGCGCTTCAACGCCAGGATGTATTTGTAGGCCGTACCCGCCGCGCCGATGTGGATGCCCAAACACTTCGGGAGGTCGTGCGTAACGCCCCCGGTGATATGCCGGTTAAGATCGCCGTGCTTTCCCGATTGCCGAATCAGGCCCGGGCGTTTGGCACGCGAGATGCCTATACCCATGCGCTTCACGCTTGGTTGAAGCTAGGTCGTGGGCTGCTCGTTATCGAAACCAAACAAGGTATCTCCGCCAGCTCATCGGCTCTTTCAGGCACACAGATAAAGACGGTGCTGCGGCAGCACCTTTCTGAGCTTCAAACGAACCCCACTCAGGGCCTGAAGGATGTGGTCGAAACCCTCATCCAAACGGCGGAGGCAACCTCAACCGCCTCTCCTCAACCGACAGCAGCCCCGCCCTCACCGACATTCGGAGGAACCGCCATGCCCATGCCAGAACCGCCATCTTTCGGCTTTCCGGTAGATGTTTTTGGCATTTTTGCCTTGCCGATGATCATCTTTATCATACTGGCGATCTTCATGGTGATTGCAGCCCTGATCGCCTCTGCTACAAAGCGAAATCGCATAAAGACCGCCATTAAACAGCGCTTAGAACGGCTGCATCGTCAAATTGTGGAGAATATCTCCTATGCCGATAACTATCTCGACCTTCTCCCGGCCTCTTCGGCGGCTCAGGCGGCCAAAGAGGCGCGCCAGCGTGCCGCCGAGCTAGATGCGCAAGCCGTACAGCTTCTGCGCACCTCACCAAACCCGCAAGATTGGGGGCGTGCCGAGGCGCTTTTGCAAGAGGCGCTGCAACAGGTTCAGCTCTGCAGACAACAGATTGACGTGGCAACGGGAGGTACGGGCGTGGTCATGGCCGTAGAGGGCACGGACTATCGGGTTACGCCGGCCAATGCCCCCTCTAAAGCCGCTCCCATAGCGACCCTAACGCCTCCCGATGAGATTCCGCCCGAAGAGAGAGCCGTCTGTTTCTTCTGCTCACGACCGGCTCGCCTCTCGGAGTTGACGCCCATCACCATTGCCATAGAGGGCAAGCGTCGTAAAGTGCTTGCCTGTGCCGAGGATGTACGCATCGTTCAACAGGGCGCTGTTCCCCAAATCCGGACGGTATCGGTGGGGGGAAAAGCTATGCCTTGGTACGCCGCGCCGCATTACGACCCCTATCGCGACTACTACGCCCCCACCGTCTCCTACGCTCCCGTATACGCCTCAGACGGTGGGTTCTTCGAGGGCTTTCTCCTCGGTTCGCTGCTCTCTCCACCCGATCCTATTCCCTATCCGGTCTTTGTAGACCCCATAGAGGTTGCTCCACCGGCGCAGATGTTTGAGCCGATCTTTCCCGATACCACCTTCACGGACTCGGTAACGTTGGATACCGGTGGCGTAGATTTCAGCGGCAACGACGCCACGGATACGGGCAGCATAGATACAGGCGGCGTAGACTTCGGAGCCGGCCCCGATGTTAGCACCGATACCGGTGGCGTGGACTTCGGCAACGATACGGGAGGTGTGGATTTCGGCAGCGATACCGGCGGCGCCGATTTCGGAGGGGATAGCGGCGGCTCGGACTTCGGTGGGAGCGACTTTTAACTTCCTCTAAGGAGCAGACACCCATGCCTTGGCCTTTCTTTACCACGTCGGTGGCACGACGACGTTTTTTGGGAGGGGGCTTTCTGGCCTACCTTTTGCGTTTTCGGCAAAAAGAGAACGGCTCGCCATCACCCCCTTCTCTGAGTGCGTCAGGGCCGCCTCTTCATGCGCATATGCAACTCGGCAACCCGCCCCTACAGCCGCTCGATACCATGATCCTTTTTGAACGTGGCGACAACAATAACGGCCGCGCCGAGACCCACGAAGTGCTCTCGCTGATCCATCAAGAAAAAGGAGCACGCTCCTACCCTTGGACGCTCTACGCCAGTCTAGAGACGCACCACACAGAAGGCGATGCCTGCGTGGTCTGCTCACGCTTGCACAAATACGGGCCGGGATGGTCTACGGGACTACATTCAGAAGTGTTCACCCACTCCCGTGCTGTGGTCATCGGTTGCAACATCGAAGTGAGCAACCACTATCAAGGAACGGAGGCCACCTTAGCGATCGGGCTAAATATTCAGGCCAAAGGCCCCCAAAAAGCCCAATATGGTATTCAGATTCACGATGGAGGTGGGGGTTTTGAGCGAGGTATTGGGCTAAACGGTTCTGGAGCCATCGGTTTAGACCTCGGTGGGAAATTCGACGTGGGTGTGCACGCCCACCAAAACCCCATTCGTCTGAGCGAGGGCACCTGTATTGAGCTGGAGGATACGGGCACGATTCGCCTGAGATACCTCAAAGGGCGCATTGAGTTTTTAAAGGGTGACCGCTGTTTCGCCCATATAGATGTGGATGGCCCCGACCACGCGCTTTAGCGACCCCAGGCGTCGGAATTTGTGAGGTTTAAGAACGGTATTTATTATATGGAAGAACCAGATTCGGCGTTTGCTCTTCGGTGTGCACGCCCTAAGCAACTTGACAGACGGCCTCGATTCGGCGTAAAATGAAAATGGCTGTGCGGGAGTAGTTCAGTGGTAGAACGTCAGCTTCCCAAGCTGAATGTCGCGAGTTCGAGTCTCGTCTCCCGCTCTAGGGCGTCGGTAGTCCGGCGTCTACAGACGAGGGGCCGTACCCAAGTGGCTAAGGGAGCGGTCTGCAAAACCGCGATTCACCAGTTCGATTCTGGTCGGCCCCTTTTCCGTGCTTTCCATCTTACAGGCTCTCGCATCGAAATGTCACACACCCATCGGCATCGCCTCTAAGCCCCCGTTTCGTTTCAGCGCTCGCACTCAAATTCAGGTATCCTACGACTGCATCATTTTCTACAAGGGAAGAGGAGGGAATGCCCCATATTACCGTTATTGGAGACAATGAAAAAAGTTTCGAGGTTCCCAGCGGCACAAAGTTGGTTTTGGCCTTAGAAGACAACGGCGTGCCCATGCTGCACCGTTGCGGTGGACAGGCACGCTGTACCACCTGTCGCGTGGAGATCGTAGAGGGCACACCGCCTCCAATGGGCGAGAAAGAGCGGACGGCCCTTATGAAAGAGCCTGGCCTTATCGAACGCTATCGGCTTTCGTGCCAGATTAGAGTAGAGAGCGATCTTACCGTGCGCATTCCGCCAAGGCCGCCACATCTTGAGGGAGTAAGCCCCGGCCCCCGCCCGCGCCCCTAAACCGCCTGCTGATTGCAAGCAGACTGCGTCTTCGCTTGGCTAACCCCGATTTTGGAGAGCATATCGGCCCGTTTGTTCTGCTCACGTGGTACCGATGTGAGTGTGGCCTCCTTAAACTGCCCCATGAGCAACCGCGCCTGCTGGTAGAGCGGCCAAAGATGGGCTGTTTTTACCTGATAGGTGCCCTCGATCTGCCGCGCCATCAGCTCGCTATCGGTAAAGATGCGGATGCGCTCGCAACCCAGCGCCCGCGCCTCCTCAAGCGCCCGAATAAGCGCGTGGTATTCGGCCACATTGTTCGTCGTGCAGCCAAGAGGCTCGGCTATTTCGCGCAGTGTGTTGCCATTGTCATCTAACAGCACCACTCCTAAGCCTGCCGGGCCGGGGTTGCCCTTCGCCGCCCCATCCACATATGCCGTGCATACTTTATGAACCACCGCTCTCTCCTTAATCCTCCGGCACATAGAGAATACGCCCACAGTTGTCGCAATAGACAAACGTTTCGTAGCGGCGCGCTCGGTCTACCGTGTTGGTCGGCAGCGTGAGGTGGCAGGCCGTGCAGATACCGTTGATAACGGCAGCCACCGCCACGCCCTCCTTCGTTTCCCTCAGACGCTCGTAGGTGCGTAAGAGGTTGGATGGCACCTTCGCTAGCGCCTCCTTACGCGCCTCCGCAAGCTCTTGCGACTCGGACTTCATTCGAGTGGCCGCCGTGTTGAAAGCATCTATTTTAGATTGCAGTTGTTTGGCCGCAACAGAAAGCGACTGTCGGGCCTGTTTTTCTTCGGTGCGTCGCTGCTCCAAAGCCTCCATCAGCATCAGAACTTTCTCGTCGAGGCGCGATCTCTGCCGGCCTAAAGCCTCCACTTCGGCCTCTAGAGCCTGCAGTTCACGCGGAGAACGCACGGCACCGCTCTTCAATCGCGCCTCTTCACGCGCCCGCTTGCTCTCGACCCCCTTCAACTCTAGCTCGGCGTCGCGCAGTTCGGTCTCCAACTTCTTTACGGTCTCCTGAAGTGTAGAAAATGCCGCTTTCGCCTCCTCATACGCTTTGCGCTCGGCCTCCCCACGATCTAACCGAGCGTATTCTCTGCGTAGGTCGGCTATCGCGTTGTCAATCTCCTGTAGGCGATACAAGGCTTCCAATTCAGTTTGAATTCCCATGCCAGCTTGCTTTTATCCTCTCCAAAACTTGCCTCATCTATCCTTCTCTATGATTCTTGCATAGATTCGACGCTGGAGGCATCGCATCCTGCAGCCCCTTCAAGATATAATGAAACCATGCCTTCCAACATACCGAACCTACATGCTAACCGATCGTTTCTGCGCTGGCTCATCGTGGGCGTTTTGCTCATCGCAGGTGCCACAGGCGCCCTATGGTATAATGAACATCGCGCAATAAGCTGGAAAGATACGCTTGATCCGTTCTACTGGTGGCGTCGCTGGCATAACGAAGACCTCTACCTGCCTCAGCAAGACCTGCTGCTTCACGGAAACCACCAACTGCCGGAGGTAGCCCTCACCTTTGACGACGGCCCCCACCCCCAAAGCCTGCCTTCCATTCTAGCCACTCTTCAGCGTTTCCATGTGCACGCCACCTTCTTCGACGTAGGAGAGAATATGGCGGCCTACCCAAACCTAGTGCGCGAGACGCTTGCAGAGGGCAATGAGATCGGCAACCACACAAGCACCCACCTACGTCTCCCGCGTCTCTCCCCCCTCGAACGGCATCATGAGATCAACGATGCCGACATCACTTTCTGTCGTATCACCGGTCAACATCTCTATCTGTTGCGCCCACCGGGGATGGACTACAACGATAGGGTGCTTGCAGATGCGAAACGGATGGGCTATATCGTGGTGGGCTACACCGTAGGCGCCAAAGACTTCGTCACCGACGAGTCCGTATCTTTTATCGTACATCGAACGCTTAACCGCCTAGAGAACGGCAGCATTCTCTTGCTGCACGACTATCCGGATACGGCACGTGCCCTTCCCACTATTCTGAAGGGCCTGGCCAAGAAAGGCTATCGCGTCGTTACCATTTCGGAGATGATAGCACACTTGCCGCTTAAGCCGCGCCTTGCAGCGGTTCAGTTTCTGCGGCAACAAGGCGATCCCTATTTTGGCCCTGAGGTTGCCTCGTGTGGAACCGATTCGGCGCCACAGAGTGTCGTAAAAGTACGTACTAAGAAGGAATACAAGGTTTCGCAGTCGAATTAAGCGGGCAATAGAATTCGGTTAACGGAGAACCTATTTGGAGGGATAAACGTCTGTGCAAGTATGGGATGGAGACATGGCTGCCACACTTCATACAGGAGAAAGAGCCGTGAAGTTGCAGACGCGCGGTAGCCTTGTGGGGCGCGTTTTAGGAGTGCTTGTGTTTCTGGGTGGCGTTGGGCTGCTCGGTTGGGTCTTTTATATTGCTTACGGGCTTTTTACCGCACCGGCTTCGGCGGCGCTTGATCTACACTTCACCGGTAACCCCAAAACCGATCCCACTCTGGCTCTCATCGCAGCGCGTTTTGGATGGTTGCTGTTCCGTGTGGTTCTGCTTATGATTATGGCCTTCGCCGGATCGCTCATCACCCAAAAGGGTATTAACCTCTTCCTCTGTTCCGGTCATCACGGCAGCACAGAGACGCCATCCGAACGCTAGGGCGATGGCAAATTCGGGCGCAAAGGTTTGCGTTTTCAGCCCATCGCTAGGTAGAATGAAACAGACAAAAGCCGGTTCGGTTTTTTGTCGCTATTTTGCTTTGGAAAGGGAGTCTCTTAATGTTGCCTGCTGAAACCTCCGAGCGCCTCGAAAACCCCCCGATCACAACAGCATCCGCCTTCGAGGCTGTTCGTGCAACTGATCCCGCTCTGTACGATCTCATCCTGCGCGAAGTGCAGCGCCAAACCGAGATCGTGCGTCTCATTCCTTCGGAAAACTACACATCGGCAGCTGTTATGCAGGCGATGGCCACCCCCTTTTGCAACAAATATTCGGAGGGCTATCCGGGGAAACGCTATTACGAAGGCAACGAGATCATAGATGCCGTAGAAGAGCTGGCACGTGAGCGCCTAAAACAGCTATTTAAAGCAGACCACGCTAACGTGCAGCCGCTGAGTGGCTCGCCGGCCAATCAGGCAGCCTATCTCGCCCTTATGCGCCCCGGCGACAGCGTGCTCGGAATGCACCTTCCAAGCGGCGGCCATCTCACCCATGGGTGGAACGTCAACTTCAGCGGGATGCTCTATAAGTCTCATTTCTACGGATACAACGAAGAACAGGGTGTTAGGGGCATGGACCCCGAAACGGGAATGCTGGACTATGACGAGATACTTGCCATTGCGAAGCGCGTGCGTCCCAAGGTGATCTTTGCGGGGGGCACAGCCTATCCACGCTACTGGGACTTTGCCCGATTCCGCGCCATTGCCGACGAGGTGGATGCCTATCTCGTGGCCGACATCGCGCACATCAACGGCCTCATTATCGGCGGCGTGCACCCAGACCCCGTTCCCTACGCGCATGTGGTTACCTCCACCTCGCATAAAGCGATTCGCGGGCCGCGAGGCGGTTTCATCCTGTGTAAAGACGAGCCGATGAAAGACGATCCGTCGCAACGCCTGCCCGATCGCATAGACAAAGCCGTTTTCCCCGGTCTTCAGGGCGGCCCGCATGGGAACACCATGGCGGCGCTCGCCGTCTGCTTTGCGGAGGCAGCTACCGAGGAGTTTCGTGCCTACGCACACCAGATTGTAAAGAACGCTAAGGCGCTTGCACAAGCCCTGCTAGATAGGGGCTTTGTACTGGTAACGGGCGGCACGGATAACCATCTTATCCTCATAGATGTTATGCGCTCTCGTAAAATTCCCGGCAAACCCTTTGCCAAGGCGCTCTATATGGCGGGCATCGAAACCAACTTTAACTCGGTGCCGAACGACCCACGCAAGCCCTTCTCCCCCTCCGGGCTGCGCATCGGCACCCCCGCCGTTACCACCCGGGGGTTCAAGGAAGAGCAGATGGTGCAGATCGCGGATTGGATGGATCGCGTGGCGGCCGCCTGCACGAAAGTGGGAGGAGAGTATCGCTTCGACGAGGCCAAACTACGAGAGGTTCGCGAGGAGGTGCGTGCCCTCTGCACCGGTGGGAATTTCCCCGTGCCGGGGATTGATATATAACAAAGGCGACGTAAAGTGAACGCGGAAGGGTTTCCCCTTCCGCGTTTTCTTTTCTGAGAGCACTGGGATTCGAACCCAGGACCCACGCCTTAAAAGGGCGTTGCTCTACCACCTGAGCTATGCTCTCAAGGCTCGCAGTTTTTGGATTGTACCCTTTGAACTCGTCATCTGTCAATAAGCCCCATTAAATTCCTCCTGTTTCGAATCATATCCTAAAGAAAAAGAGCACGACTGCCGAAAACTAACTGTTTTTGGGCGTTGTTGGGGCGAGTTTTTGGCCGTAGAAAGGACGCAAGAAAAAAATTTTTCTGGATTTTCCCCAAAATGGCCGCTTTACGTGTAAATTTGGCACGGAAATTGCATTAAGGTTTAGTGAGAGCGTATCGAACAGAACTAGATAGCGTGCGGAGGAAAGTTTAGGATGGGAGTAATGAGTCGAAACAATGCCTCGCCTTTCGTTGCAGTTCAAGAGGAACGCGCGGAATTGACAGAGAGCCAAAAAGCCCGGTCTTACGCTTTTCGACCCTCTTATGAGCAAGAGACCTACCGCTTTGCCAAGGACTATGTAGATCCGCGTTTCCCCTGCAAAGAGGTGCCTTACGCACGCCTAAAGCGCACCTTCGATATCGTCGTTGCCTTACTAGCGCTCATCCTTTTCTCGCCTATCATGCTGCTTGCAGCGCTTCTCATTCGCCTTACCTCACCGGGACCCATCATTTTCCGACAGGTGCGCGTCGGCAAAGGCGGGCGCTACTTCTGGTGCTATAAGTTCCGCTCGATGTGCGTAGATGCGGAACAGAAGAAACAGCAATTGCTGCACCTGAATGAGGCCAACGGCCCCGTGTTCAAGATGAAACGCGACCCTCGGGTGACCCCCGTAGGCGCTATTTTACGTAAGCTTAGCATTGACGAACTACCGCAACTTATCAATGTGCTCAAAGGCGATATGTCCATTGTAGGCCCACGCCCTCCCATCCCTAGCGAGGTTGAACAGTACGACGACTATGCCCGCCAACGTCTGGCCGTTCTTCCCGGCCTCACCTGTCTCTGGCAGGTGAGCGGACGCAGCAACATCAGCTTTGAGCGCTGGGTTGAGCTTGACCTACTCTACATTGAAACCATGTCCTTCCTTACCGACGTGAAAATTCTGCTGCAAACCATTCCCGCCGTTCTCACCGGCTCCGGCGCCCACTAGTTGCCCCTCTTCTACCCACTCAGCCCTCTGCCTCTTTAGGCAAGAGGGCTTTTGAGTTTTATGTACCACAACGCTATCTGCAAATAGCCGTTATCTTCCCGCCCCACGCAGTGATGCCCGCCACCTATACAGAAAAGAACGGTTTTCACCTATTATTGGGGTATAATATTTCTACTCGGAAGCTGAGCCCCGAGTGGAAAGCCGCACGCCTCTTCTCAGCCGGCTAACATCTAGGGGCGCAACCGAGTACTGTTGAGTATGCATCGTTCCCCTGCAAACTGCTGTAGGAGCCGATGTAGTGGATATAGAGAGGGAAAAACACCTTTATGAATTGGAACTTCGCGGGACAGGAGGCGCTCGCCTTCGTCTTCTACTTCCTCTATGGAAGCTTCTTCGAGTGGGCGTTTCATAAGTATCTGTTCCATTCGCCACGCTTCGTTAAAAGCACGTTCCGTGCGCATCAGCTCATTCACCATCAACGCTACAAATATGAGCCTGACTCCTACGAGTGGCAAGAGGGCCAAGAGAAAGACCATGTGGCCATGAACTGGTTTGCTCTTGTGCTCTTCCTGGCCTTCCATGCACCTCTGTTTTGGGCGGTTCAAGCGCTTACGGGCTGGCAAAGTTTGTGGGGTGGGCTGGCGGCCGTCACTACCTACTACGCCATCTACGAGTACTTCCACTACTGCATGCACATCCCAGGTAATCGCTGGTTTGAAAATCGCTGGCCCTTCACTTTTGTGAAAGAGCACCATCGCATTCACCACAAATACATGCTGAAGAACCTCAACGTGTTCTTCCCCCTGGCCGATGCTTGCTTGGGCACTTTCGTAAGCGCTTCAAGCCTTCAGAAAACACGTGCGAAAGTGGAGTCGAACCTCCAAGAGAGCCACATCGCAAGTTAACTTCTTTTCTGCCTGTAAGCCAGAACCCTTAGGTCGTTTACGATCTAAGGGGTTTTTGGTTTATAGGCCAATCAAGGCTAGGAGCAGAGTTCCGCAAGCTGTTGGACAGTAGGAGTGGTTTGCAAATCGCTGACAGGTATGTGCGCCAATGTTGTTTGGGTAGGCCTTGTCCTATCCCTCTATTTGGGTATGGTTTGAACAACGGTCATGTTCTGTTTGTTGCGCGGATCGGAAGTGAAGTAGTTTTGAGAGAGGGATCCGCGCACTTGCATGAGAGAATGTGTTATAATATAAGTGTTGACTTCCTCGGAAAAGGGTTGTATGTGGCCCTTATTTTGAGAGTAAGTTGACGTGGCACCGGCGTTTCGGCGTCGGTGAGGATTGAAACACCACCATCTCGGAAGAGATGGTGGTATGCTTGGTAGTGGCACCGGCGTTTCGGCGTCGGTGAGGATTGAAACCTTGCCTGGATTTGATCGATCAAACTATCCTTGAGGGTGATATGGAGCGTTTCGGCGTCGGTGAGGATTGAAACCTTGCCTGGATGCTCGCTCATTGCTTGATCGGGGTGGCACCGGCGTTTCGGCGTCAAGGCCGACGCCCTCCCCCTCAGTGAGGATTGAAACAAACAAAATAGCAGGAAACGAAAATGGCCTTGTGGAAGTTTGTCGTCAGCTACACTTAAGGAGGGCAACCTTATGACGGATTTGCAGGAGCTTCATCCTTTTCGCGATTCCAGCGACCTCTTGCTCAACCCAGAGGCTTTGCAGCGCCAAATGCAGGAGGAGGGCTATCTGTACCTCTCTTCTCTGCTGCCTAAGGACGTGGTGCATGAAGTCTATGCCATCATCATCGAGCTATGCCAGACCTACGGATGGGCCGATCAACAAGGCTTTGCCCAAGGTTCGGCGCGTTTAGAGGGCAGCGACGCCTGGTGGGAAGTCTACGACCCACTCCAAAAACAGGAGAGTTTTCATGCGCTCCCGCATCGCCCCGAACTCCTACAGCTTATGGAAGCCCTCGTTGGAGAAACCGTGCTTGTTCATCCCCGTAACATCGCGCGCATTGTGTTTCCTGCCACCGAGTTCTTCAGCACACCTCCCCATCAGGATTACCCGCTCATTCAAGGAACACCAGAAACCTACACGGCCTGGATTCCCCTTACCGACTGCCCTGTGGAGTTAGGGGTCTTGGCGGTTCTGGCAGGCTCGCATCGTTTCGGGCTTATGCCCGTCTATTCGGCAACGGGGCCGGGAGGGCTGCGTGTAGATACGGAAAAGCTGAACCTCACCTGGCATGCCAGCGACATGCAAGCGGGCGATGTGCTGATCTTTCATAGCTATACCGTCCATCGCGCCCTGCCGAATCGCACCCACAACCGTCTGCGCATATCGAGCGACTATCGTTACCAGGGCGCTTCCCAACCGATAGTGGAAGATTCGTTGATGCCCCACTATGGGCGGTTAAGCTGGGAGCAGATATACGAAGGCTGGCAGAACGAGGATTTCAAGTACTACTGGCGCCGTTACCGCTTAAATATTGTGCCGCGCAACTTCGCTCTACAAACACCGGTGGCTTAAAAGAGAACCTGGTCGCCGGCTATCTCCTCCACACGTGCCTCACCAACGGTGTAGAAAGAGCCGGTAACGAGAATGAGGTCGCCGGCACGAGAGTCGTCTAACGCGGCTTGCAGAGCGTCCCGCACGGTGGGGTGGATGGTCACCGACGGACAGTAGCGCCGTGCGACCTCGGCCACCTGCTCTTTAGGCAGAGCGCGCTTCCAGTCGGGTTGCGAACAGTAGACGTGAGCGGCCTTAGCAGCGAAGAGAGAAAGCACCTCATCGGGGTCATGACCGCTTAACATGCCGGTCACGAAGAGGATGCGCTTGAGATTTTCGCGTCGGTAAATGGCGTCCACAGGCCCTAACAGCGCCTGGGCCGCCATGCCGTTATGCGCGCCGTCCCGCACCAAAACACGCTGATTGGTCAGTTTGGTTACCTCCATCCGCCCCGGAAGGGTGCAGCGTGCCAAGCCTCTTCGTACGGCCTCTTCGTCAAGTTGAACTCCCTGACGCAAAAGCGCACTCTCCACAGCGGCCACTGCACAGGCGGCATTCGCGCGTTGATAGATGCCGTCCATTCGCACCTCTAGTTCTGTATAGAGACGGGTCGGTGTCGCAATGGTTACACGGGCCGTCTCTTTTTCTAAATCGGACGCCCCCTCGGAGACCTCCAACTGCCAAATCACTCGAGTGGGATCGTAAGTGGGCTGTGTGGCTTTTCCGGACAAAACACGTGCCAGGGGCGCCTCCTTCTGAAGGGCTGTGCGTTGAATGACCTCTAAAGCGTCAGGATGATCGGTGGCGGTGAAACAGGGTATGCCGCACTTAATAATGCCTGCCTTCTCGGCGGCGATTTTGGCATGGGTGTCGCCTAAAATATGCATGTGATCGAGACCGATGTTGGTGATCACCGTGGCGTCGGGTTGTACAATGTTGGTGGCATCCAAACGCCCTCCCAAACCAACTTCTACACAGGCCCAATCCACTTTCTGCTCCGCAAAATAGCAGAACCCGAGCGCCGTTTTTAGCTCGAACTCGGTAGTTTGGCCGTGTGGACTGCAGGCCAGCTCCTCGATATAAGGGCGTATGTGGGTGACCAACCGCGCGAAATCCTCGCGAGGAATCTTCTCGCCGTTCAAAATCACGCGCTCGCATGGGTCGTACACATAGGGCGAGTAGTAACCGCCAACACGATAACCGGCCTCCTGTAAAATAGCTGCAGCCATCGCGGTGGTCGAGCCTTTGCCTTTTGTGCCCGTTATGTGGATTACACGGTAGCGCCGATGCGGATTCCCCAAACGTTCGCACAAAGCCTCAAAACGGTCAAGCCCCAACTTCCATCCGAACCGCAGGAGGCTCGACATGTAGGCTATTGCCTCTTCAAAATCCATCCATTCTCCTCCAAAATCTGGCCGTCCAAAGTGCCGCTTAACATCTTACCCGACGGATGCACCTCCATACCAACTAGCCCTCATCACCATGTGGCCTAGTCCCTCATATAGGCGGAAGAAGGGCTGCATGATGCTGTATAGCTCTTAATGTTTTCTTAATGGAAATTTAACATCAATTTAACCTGGAGCGTCTTATAATGATTCTCGTGGAAGGCACCGTAAGGTGGTTGCCCACAAAAAAACTCTCTTATGGAGTAAAGGAGAAGACACGATGAGACGACTCGCTCGCGGATTTACCCTCATTGAGCTGCTTGTGGTTATCGCGATAATAGCGATACTGGCAGCGATTCTGTTCCCCGTTTTTGCGCAAGCGCGCGAAAAGGCGCGTGCCATCACCTGCATTAGCAACCTCCGCCAAATCGGCACCGCCACCATCATGTACACACAAGACTATGATGAGACCATGCCGATGGTCTCGCACGTTAAACTTCCTGGAGGTATTAAGACTCCAACCAACCCTAACGGGCTGATCACCCAAGATTACTACGTTATCCTACAGCCTTACATTAAGAACGTAGATATGTTCTACTGCCCTGACCGTAGCGATTGGCCTCTTAGAAGCAACGGTAAGCCTCGATGTGAAGATGGAGAGAACCCGCGCCATATCTGTCTCGGCTACGGCTATAACCAAGGCCTGGTAAGCGATGGTGGGTACGGCGTGGTAGGCCCCGACCAACCAGACCCCGGTAACCCTGGCAACTCCTACCGCCCGGGAAGAAAAATAGCCGAGTTTACCACCCCAGCCTCCCTAGCGGTTTTTGGCGACTCTTATGATACGCCCACCTATTCTATCACTACAGACAACATCTTCAGCACCCTGCCGGATGGGTTTAGCACAAGCAACATCCGCCATATGCAAATGCTCGGCTTCTGCTTCGCCGACGGCCACGCCAAAACCATTAAGTTTGTAGCTGCCGAGTACAGTGGCTTTGGGCTTGTCGGTCTGCCGGCCAATAAGCAGGATGCTTTTGACTTCTGCTATAGCCCCGACGCCGTAGGCAACTACGCCATCGGCGGCAATACGCCCGTCTTCCCAAGCTATCCCCTTCAGAGCGATGGGGAAACCTGCGCTCAAGCCGTGGATGATCTTTACTCTCACTCAACGGTTAACCCTTAAGGGAGGCAACGCCATGACACAAAAAAATAGATTGCGCGCGCTGTTGTTGTTATCCACGCTCCTCTGCTGCGGCTGTGGTCACTCTGCCGACATTCCTCAAGGCATGCGCACCACACCGGCACTGAGCAGCAGCACTCTCAACACGATGACAGCACGCCGGCAAGCCATTATCCAGCGAAACAAAGACAAGTAAACGACAGTCTATCTTTTGGTTGGAAACAAGCAGGGCCAACCCTGCTTGTTTCTCTTCTTCTCATCCTTCTTAAAATCCACCTATCCAGAAAGGGTTTTTTAGCTATGCATCGCCACTTTCGCACGCTCTGCAAACTCACCGCACTCGGTGCAGGCCTTGGTTGGCTCCTCCCCAAGCCCATTCACACGGCGGCCAAAGACACATCGCCTCTCGTTGCTCAACCGCCTATGGAAGTCCCCAACAGCTCAGGTGGCTTCGACTACATGCTCTTTGATGCGCGAGGCAACCGTGTCTACGCTTCCCATCCGGGCGCCGGCCGTCTTACCATGCTTTCCGTTAAAGACAATCGCATCACCGAGTACGACACCGATGGAAGGGTCAACGGCATCGCCATTGACTACAGCGGCAATCGTTTCTACGCGGCAGGAGGTAACCAAAAAGTTGTTATTTTCGACTACAAAACCATGAACAAACTCGGTGAGATACCGCTCCCTGGTAACGCCGACGATATCGTGTTCGACCCGGATAACCGCACCCTCTATGTAACCCATGATGACGGTACCGAGTTGTGGACGGTAGATGTCGATCATCAGAAAGTGACCGGCAACATCGCCATCGCCGGCGCCCCAGAGTATATCGAGTACGATGCAAAAACACATCGGCTTTACCAAAATATCAAAACGGCCAATGAGGTGCAGGTCATAGACCCGGTAACAAACACGGTGGTGGCCACATGGTCTACCGAGCCGGTGGAGTCGCCACACGGCCTGGCATTAGATGCTAGGCGGGGCTGGCTTTTCTTTTCCGGTGAGGGAAAAGCCGGGGTGATAGATATAAAAACGGGAAAGCTTATCTCCTCTGTTAGCTTTGGCTCCGGCTATGTAGACCAGATCGCGTTCGATGCCGGCCTAAAGCGACTCTACTGTGCCTGTGGCAACGGCTATTTGGCCGTGCTTCAAGAGACCAGCACCGGACTGAAGCTGCTTGGCAACGTGGAAGACCATCGTGGCTCTCACACGCTTGCGGTAGACCCACATACCCACACCGTGTGGGTTTGCTATGGCGATAGTACACACAGCTACCTGCAGGCGTTTCACGCCGAGTGAACTAACATCAGGCTGTTGCCTTCTAAGAACCACCATCGGAGCGGTTTATAGGCCGCTCCTCTTTCACTTTTTCAAGTTTTAAAGCAGGAGAGTTCGCGCTAAAAGACGAAACTGTTTTCTGTGCCTTCTAACTCCAAGATAACAAATATCGTCTCATCACCGTCTTTAGTAGCAGAGGGCACGTAGTGAGGAAAGGAGCGCAGAAGAGATGGTCTTTACAGGTGGCGAACTACCGAAAACGATGAGGGCTGTTCGCTGTCATGGCCCTGAAGATTATCGTTTAGAGGAAGTGCCGGTTCCCATGCCCGGCCCCGGTGAAGTTCTTGTGCGCGTGGAGGCATGCGGCATCTGTGCATCCGATGTCAAATGCTTCATCGGTGCGCCTCTCTTTTGGGGTGATGCCTTCCGTAAAGGGTACGTACAGGCGCCGGTTACCGCCGGCCATGAGTTCATCGGGCGGGTTGTTGCTTTGGGAGAAGGAGCTGCCGAGCGGCACGGCCTTAAAGTGGGCGATAGAGCTATTTCCGAACAGATCGTGCCCTGTGGCAACTGCCGTTACTGCCGCACCGGCCGCTACTGGCTTTGCCTCGTCCATGACATCTACGGATTCCATACCTACACGCAAGGAGGGATGGCCGAGTATATGCTCTTCCCTCAACGCGCCCTCGTCTACAAAGTGCCCGATGAGCTGCCGGTGGAAAAGGCGGCTCTCATCGAACCGCTTGCCTGCTCGATGCACGCCGTGGAGCGAGCGCAAATTCAGTTCGGCGATGTGGTGGTTATTGCCGGCGCCGGCCCGCTAGGCCTCGGCATGATCGCCTGCGCCCGCCTTAAGAACCCAGGATGCCTTATCTCTGTGGATAAAAGCGACCAACGTTTACTGCTGGCTCAAAACTTGGGTGCCGACCGCACCTTCAATCCGGATAAAACCGATGTGGTGCAGGAGATTCTTGATCTTACCGAAGGATATGGCTGCGATGTCTACATCGAAGCCACAGGCCATCCCGAGGCGGTGAACCAAGGCCTGCGTGCTATCCGCAAAGGAGGGAACTTTGTGGAGTTCTCCGTGATGAAAGAGCCAACCACCACCGACTGGACGATCATCGGCGACACCAAAGAGCTAAACATCTACGGCGCACACTTGGGGCCGGGTTGCTACCCCAAAGTCATTGACTACCTGCATCGGGGTTTGCTAAAAACAGACGGCATCGTGACGCATAAGTTGCCTTTGGAACGATACTTAGAAGGCTTTCGTATGGTGCAAGCAGGGCGCGACTCCATTAAAGTCCTCCTGCAACCACAGAACGGTGCGGAGTAACTTACCGTGTGCCCAGGGCGCCTTGGATGAACCTTTGTTAAGAGGTTGAGAGCGTGCCGTTTCAATTCACAACCTGGTTCTGGCTTCTCCTTCTGCCACCGCTTTACCTCTTCTTCGTGTGGCTCAGCCGCAACACGCTCTCCGATCTGCCTTCCCGTCGTCGGCGCCTCGCGTTGCTTGTGCGCTGCCTCCTTGTAACGCTTCTGATCTTAGCCCTCGCCGGCTTTCAGTGGGTACGAAGGGGGCATCGCCTGGCCGTCATCTTCGCCGTGGATAGCTCCCGCTCCATTCCTGCCGAGGACTTGGAATGGGCAAAGCAGTACCTTGCCAATGCGCAAAAGGGCATGCACGCTCAAGATTTGGCCGGCCTTATAACTTTTGCCAAGGAGCCGCACATTCAAGCGCTGCCCACGCACTCCTTTCCGACGAACTATCTGCAAGAGCCTGGCCCCACAGACGCCACCAACATCGCCGATGCCTTGCGCGAAGCGAAAGCGCTCCTTAACAGCATCCCAGGGAACCCCGGCAAGCGAATCGTGCTTCTCTCCGATGGGGATGAGACAAACGGCAACGCCCTCGGCACCCTATCCGAGTTGCAAGCCAATCATATCCTTCTGGATACGGTGGTGCTGCCCCATCATCTCAAGCAAGAGGCTTTGATAGAGCGCCTAGCGCTGCCCAGTCGCGTGAAGATCGGGGAGCCGTTTGCCGTGCGAGCCGTAGTGGAGAGCCTTACAACGCAACCGGCCACGCTCGTTCTTTTACGCAACGGCGAATTGGCCGCCCCTCAAAAGCATGTAACGCTTCACCCCGGCAAAAATCTTATCTCGTTTTCTCAAACCATTCCTCATCCGGGAACCTATCGCTACACCGTTACGCTGAATGCTCCCCAAGACACCTTCCCAGAAAACAACAAGGGGGAGGGCTTGGTATGGGTACGTGGTAAGCCAACCCTACTCTACGTGGCGGATAGCCCGGCCCTCACCGGCTTTCTGCAACAAACCCTTCGGAAAGAGAATATTGACGTTGCCTACGCGCCGCCTCAGGCCTTGCCGAATGATGCGGCCTCCTTAGAAGGCTTCGACAGCATTTTTCTCAGCAACGTTTCGGCCACCGAGTTGTCGGATACCCAAATGCGCGCCCTGCAAACGGCCTGTAGAGATTTCGGCATCGGCCTCGGAATGGTGGGTGGCGACCAGAGCTTCGGCGCCGGCTACTATCGGCATACGCCCATCGAGGAGGCGCTGCCGGTTAGCATGGATATCAAAAAGCAGAAGCGCCTGCCCTCTGTCGCCGTAGCGCTCGTGATCGAAGACCTCGAAATTCCCACCACGGTCAATATGTCCATCGAAGCCGCCAAAGCCGTTGTAGACCTGCTCGAACCCATCGATCAGCTAGGAGTCCTTGACTGCAATGGGTTCTATTTCGGTCAGACCACCAAAGGGCAAAGCCCGGCCGGCACCTGGCGCATCCCCATGCAGCACGTTACCGACCCAAACGCCATTAAAGCCCAAATGCAAGACCTCACCAATATGGGCGACCCGCCTAGCTATATTCCCTTCCTGCTAGAAGCCGCCCGTGTGCTTAACAACACCGATGCCAAAATCAAGCACATCATCTTTTTGGGAGATGGTGATGCCATCTACGAGGCGGACCAGAAACAGACCATAGCGGCCTTCAAAAAGGTTACCTCCGAGGGGATTACGGTATCTACCATCGCAACCGGTGCCGACGCCATGGGCAAGCGCTATATGGAAGCCATGGCCATTCTCGGACACGGTCAGGCCTACGTTGCCGACTCGCCGCAAGAACTGCCCCGACTGCTTCTGAAAGACCAAGAGACCATAAGTCAACCCCCTATTATCGAAGAGCCTTTCGACCCCGCTCCGGTAGATACCAGCGGTGCACTGAAGGGTATTGACTGGAGCAACGCACCGCCCCTTCTGGGCTACGACGTGGTTTCGCTTAAACCAACGGCGACTTTGGGACTGCTAGATGCCTCTCCAGGTCGTAACAACCCCATCTTCGCCAGTTGGCGCTATGGACTGGGACGTTCCGTGGCGTTTATGTCGGACGACCGGGCGCGTTGGGCGGCGCAGTGGCTTCATTGGCCGGGCTATGCCAAGTTCTGGGCACAAACGGTGCGCTGGACGATGCGTCCCTCCCCTGCCTACGACTACGACCTACAAACCACCCAAGAAAACGGTGTCGGGCACATCACGCTGGATGCGGTGGATACCCAAGGGCGCTTTGTAGATAATCTTAAAGTTCGAGCGCATATCGTTCCTCCTGATAACGGCAGCCCAACGCCTCCGAAGCCCTTCGATATTCCGCTGCGGCAAACAGCGCCCGGCCACTACGAGGGCACCTTCGACGCTCCGGACACAGGCACCTACGCTATCAATGTACTCTATAAAACACCGAGCAGTAGTCGGTTAGTCTCTATGCCCACCGATCTTGTGAACGCCTACCCCGCAGAATATCGAGACCTACACGCAAACGGCTACTTGCTCGGTCGGCTAGCGGAGCTTGGCCTAGGGCGTTTCAACCCGCCCGCGCAGGCCATTTTTGGCGCCGACCGGCCGGAGGAGGCCAGCCCGGTAGACCTCACCCTGCCGCTTCTGGCCACAGCTTTGCTGCTTTTACCGGTAGACATCGCCTTACGCCGTCTCGCCATAGATGCCAAAGAGTTTCAGCGTGCCTGGAACCGGCTGCGTGGGCGGAAAAAGCCTGCAGAAGATGCGGAAAGCAAGCGGCTTTCACGCCTTAAAAAGGCCAAACAGGCCGCTTTCAGCGAGCAACTGTCAACGGAGCAACGTGTCGTCCCCAACGAGGCTCCCCCTTCACAGCCGGTGTCACGCCTCTCCGGGGCGTTCTCCCGTCTTGAAGAGACGGCACCGCAGCCGCTAAGAGAAGAGCCAACTGTGCTTCTGAAAGAGCCGGAGGAGACCGAAGAAACGGCCTCTTCCACAGCAGAAGAGAGGGATGGGATTTCTCGACTTATGGCGGCTAAACGACGCGCCCGCTCTCAAGTGGAAACCCCAACGGAGACACATGACGACCTCAAGCCCCCCTAACTCCGCTCAGTCGCCTGCTTGACACAAACGGCCTGAATGAAGTATTATCCCTTTTGAATTCAACAACAGCATAGCGAGAAGCTTCTTATCGAGAGCGGTCGAGGGAACCGGCCCGATGACGCCGCAACAACCACCTGGCTCTTTTGCCAGGCAGGTGCTAAATCCGGGCAGGGGTGCTTTTGGCACCCACTGCGCAGATAAGAGGCTTGCACGCGCGGAATAGGGACATAGGGACTTTCTAAGGAGTCCGTCCGGTCAAGAACGCTTTTTCTGGCGCGCCTGCGGCCTCTTCTGCTCTGCGGAAGAGGCTTTTCGCTTGCTTATGCGGCTTTTCGGCCGGGCTCTTAAAGAAAGGAACGAAAGACTATGTCCGAATTCCGTCTGTTTACATCGGAAAGCGTTACGGAAGGCCACCCCGACAAGCTGGCCGATCAGATTAGCGATGCAGTGCTCGACGCCCTCATCGAGCAAGACCCTAACGCCCGCGTCGCGCTTGAAACCCTTCTCACCCGAGGCCTCTGCGTTGTTGCCGGAGAGCTTACCACCTCCGCCTATGTAGAGATCGCCGACGTGGTGCGCAAAACCATTGTCAACGTGGGCTATACCGACACCGCCTATGGGTTCGACGGTCACACCACCGGCGTCATGCTCGCCATCCAGCAGCAATCGCCCGACATTGCACAGGGAGTGGATCGCGAAGACCCCAACGAGCAAGGGGCCGGCGACCAGGGGTTGATGTTCGGTTATGCAACGCGCGAAACCGAGCAGCTTATGCCGCTGGCCATCACCATCGCTCACGACCTCACGCGCCAACTCGCCACCGTGCGCCGTAGCCACCCCGAGCTGGGATTTCGACCGGATGGAAAGGCGCAGGTAACGATCGCTCTCGATGAGGCAGGCCGCCCCCATCACATAGATACCATTGTGGTCTCTACCCAACACGACGAGTCGATCTCTCAAGAAGAGGTGAAGGAGCGAGTATGCAACTATGTCATCGGGCCGGTGCTTCAGCGTTACGAGCGCTATGATTATGGAAACATCCACTATTTCATCAATCCAACCGGCCGCTTCGTCATCGGAGGGCCTCAAGCAGACACCGGTGTCACCGGCAGAAAAATCATCGTAGACACCTACGGTGGTGCAGCGCGCCACGGCGGAGGCGCCTTTTCAGGCAAAGACCCTTCTAAGGTAGACCGCTCGGCGGCCTACACGGCGCGTTATATCGCGAAAAACATCGTGGCCGCCGGGCTAGCCGACCGGGTGGAGATTCAGCTCGCCTACGCCATTGGCGTGGCACAGCCCGTAAGCGTTATGTTGGATACCTTCGGTACCGGCAAAATCCCCGACGAACAGATCGTGAAGCGGGTACTAGAAAAGGTAGACCTACGACCTCGCGCCATGATCGAACGGCTTCAGTTGCTTAACCCCGCGCGGGTACGCTACATTGAAACGGCCCGCAACGGCCATTTTGGCAATCCAGACTTTCCATGGGAGCAACTCGATCTAGCCGCCGAAATCGCATAGACGGTTGAGCAAAAGCAAGGGGCCGATCGGAAAATCGATCGGCCCCTCTATTTTGCCTCTCGCTTTACAGGACAAAGCGAACCGTCGTTAAAACCATGCCCAACCTTCTGTTCCACAAGGCTCTCCTACCAGCCGCGGGTGGCGAGAAGCTCTTTCTCTTCTAAGGTATGAATGTCAAGGCTGGGCATAGGCTCGCCAAGACCTTCAGAGATTTCGGCCAAAATTTTGGGATCGTTATAGTGGGTTACCGCATCCACAATGGCACGCGCTCTGGCCTTGGGGTTTTCTGATTTGAAGATACCAGACCCTACGAACACGGCCTCGGCGCCAAGCTGCATCATCAGCGCAGCGTCGGCCGGGGTGGCGATACCTCCCGCCGAGAAGTTAGGAACAGGCAGTTTCCCGGTTCGGTGCACCTCAACAACTAGCTCGTAAGGGGCACGCAACTCTTTCGCCACGGCCATCAGCTCATCTTCTCGTAGCGACTGAATACGCCGAATGTCGCGCATTACCGTGCGCATATGCCTCACCGCCTCGACCACGTTGCCTGTGCCCGCTTCGCCTTTGGTGCGGATCATGGCGGCGCCCTCGCCGATACGCCGTAAAGCCTCGCCTAAATCGCGGCAACCGCAAACAAAAGGAACCTTGAAAGCGTGCTTGTTAATGTGGTTCTCCTCATCTGCAGGGGTTAGCACCTCGCTCTCGTCTATGAAATCCACCCCAATGGCCTCAAGTATTTGGGCCTCTACAAAATGCCCGATTCGGCACTTGGCCATTACCGGGATGGTGACGGCCTCCATGATCTCCTTGATCATCTTAGGGTCGGACATGCGGGCGACACCGCCCTGCTTTCGTATGTCGGCAGGCACCCGCTCCAGGGCCATCACGGCCACCGCTCCCGCCTCTTCCGCAATGACGGCCTGCTCGGCGTTGACCACGTCCATGATCACGCCGCCTTTCAACATTTCGGCCAGGCCCACCTTGGTTCGCCACGTCGCCTTTTGGGCCTCGTATTCAGATACGCTCATCTCTCATCTCCTTTCCATAAAGAAATTGTACCTGCTTCTGCACCCCTTCCCGTTGAGAGAGAAGCCAGGGTGCGCAGCACCGTTTCTACGGCCAAAACATGTTGCTCAAAAGGAAAACCAGGGGCCTGCTGTTGGCTCGGAACACGAAAGGTGGATTCATCCGCAGGAATATGTAGAAACCCGGCCAAAGGGGGAGCGGGGAGCTGACGAAGCAAGTGGAGCACACGGAAGAACAGGTAGTTGCAGAGATAGTCGCCGGCATCGTCGGAAAGACATACAGGAATGCCGCGGCTTTCCAGGGCCTCTACAAGCTGTTGTACGGGCAGTGTTGCCTCTAAAGTTGCCGGCGCTTCTGGGGCGATAGGGCCGGGGGCTAGGCGCGTTTCATCCACATCGAGCTTGTCGGAGACTCTGTTATGAGCCTTACGCTCCACACGCCAGAAGGAGGAGTTGGCAGCGACGCCAAGCATGAGGACATAATCGAACGGATGACCTATCTCGGCGCGCTGGCGAACCAGCGCCTCAACGGTGCAGGGCGCCTGCATGTATGAAACAGGAAGCGTAATGGCCGTAAGGCCGATTCCCTCCACCGGATGTCTTCCGAAATAGCGCACGAGGCGCTGCGAAGGGTTGTGTATCACGGCGCCAAACGGTCCAAAACCGGTAAGCAGTATCTGCACGCCCATTTCTTCCTCCGAAAGGGAGGTGTCCTTTGCTCACCCGTCACTCTCCCTACTTTAAGTTATTACGATTCGGAGTGGACGTTCTGCTTACCTTTGACAGGGCGCTTTCGCGGCTTAGCCGGAGGCGGCAGAACGATCGGAGGGGGGGCTAACGACTTTATCTCCGGTCTCAACGGTGGCGGCAGTAGCTCCGGTAGCGGCCGGCCGGGGGGAAGCGGCTCCAGATTGTCTAGTCAAGGGAATTCGCCACCGTATTTCGATAGGAACTCTTTAACACGTGCTTCAAACTCGGCGGCACGTTTGTAGAGGGCATCTCTTTCTGCGGTAACCTGTTCAAGTCGGTTTAACAGATCTAAGATGACCTCTACACCGGCCAAATTCACCCCCATATCCTGAGTAAGACGGCGAATTTGCAGCAGTCGTTCCACATCGGCCTGGGAGTAGAGCCGATTTTTGTTTCGCCGCACCGGCTTTATCAACCCCAGTCGCTCGTACAGCCGAATGGTTTGAGCGTGCATATTGGTTAATTCGGCTACGACTCCGATCATATAAACCGGTTCATTTTTATCGTGCGCTGCCATCGTCTCTCCCCCCTCTCTCACTTACTGCGCACGGCATCGCCGCGCAGACGTGCCAGTTCTAACAGTAAGCTTTTCTCTCGCTCGCTCATATTGCGCGGCACGGTAATACGCACACGGGCGTAAGCATCCCCGGCTTTCCTGCCGTTCAAAGGAGGCATTCCTTTGCCGGCCAGTCGCAACTTCTGACCCGATTGGACTCCCGGCGGAATAACGATCTGCCGGCGCTGCCCATCCAGCGTCTCTACGGTGGCTTCACCACCTAGGGCGGCCACGGTGAAGGGCACATCTAGATCGAAGTAGAGGTCTTGCCCTTCCCGCTCAAAGCGCGGGTGAGGTAACTGACGCAGCGTGATGTAGAGGTCGGCACGCCGTCCTTTCGCATCTGCCGGCCCCATCCCCTGTAGGCGCAACCGTAAGCCATCCCAAGCGCCGGGTGGAATATTCACCTCCACGGTGCGCGGAGAGGCAATATGCCCCGTCCCTCGACAGCGCGGGCACACGGAGGCGCTGAGGTCAAAACGTCCTTGAGCGGTTCTCTTATGCCCCGAACCTCCACATTCCGGGCAGACATCTTCCACAACGAAATGGGCCTGCTTGGTCGCACCTCGATAGGCCTCTTCCAGCGTCATATCGAGTGCAAACTCGATATCCTCGGCAGTGGCCGTAGGAGGGCGAAATCCAAAACCGAAGCCCGCATCGCCCCCGCGGAACATGCGGAAGATGTCGTCGAGATTAATTCCTTCGGAAAACCGAAAGCTTTCGGCCTGAAAGTCGCCGAAAGGTGAGGAATAGCCGCTTGAAGCGCCGGGTCCTCCACCAAAGGGAGCCTGTTGCCATGCATCTCCAAGCTGATCGTAGCGAGCACGTTTCTCCGGGTCGGAGAGCACGTCGTAGGCTTCTTGGATGCGCTTAAAACGCTCCTCTGCCTCCTTGTTGCCGGGGTTCAGATCGGGATGATATTTGCGCGCAAGGCGACGATAGGCCTTCTTGATCTCGTCTGCCGTTGCGTTGCGCGCCACACCCAAAATCTCATAGTAGCTCTTTTCGTTCACCGTTGGCATCACCCCACTTTCCTATAGTGCTCTGCTTTCTTCCTCCGAAGAAACGTGTGAAAAGCAAGGTACCCTTCGCCGCCCTATGGGCGGCGAAGGGGAACGAAGGATCATTTGAACTCCGTGTCAATCACGGTCTCTTCAGGCGATTCCTGCCCGCCGGCAGCACCATCTGCGCTATGACTGTTTTGCGTGCCCGCTGTGGCGTGTTGATAGACCGCTTCCGAAAGGCGATACATCGTCTGTTCGAGCGCTTGGGTTAGCTCTTGCAAGCGCTCAACCGAAGTATCGCCAGCGTTGACGGCCGATTTCAGATCGCTTATTTGCTTCTCAAGGGTCGCCTTCAGATCCAGCGGCACCTTGTCGCCAAGATCGCGTATCTGTTTTTCCGCCGCATAGATAGCCGATTCGGCACGGTTGCGCGCCTCTGCGCGTTCGCGCTGTTTGCGGTCTTCTTCGGCGTGTTGTGCCGCCTCACGCATCATGCGGTCAATCTCTTCGCGGGTCAGGTTGCTGCTGCCGGTGATGGTGATCTTCTGCTCACGTCCGGTGCCGAGGTCTCGAGCCGACACGCTAAGGATGCCGTTGGCGTCAATATCGAAGGTAACCTCGATCTGCGGCACACCGCGCGGCGCCGGTGGAATGCCGGTGAGCTGGAAGTCACCGAGGAACTTGTTGGCCGCGGCGATCTCGCGCTCGCCCTGATAGACCTTCACATGGACGCTCGTTTGTCCATCCTCCGCGGTGGTAAATATCTGGCTCTTGCGGGTCGGGATGGTGGTGTTGCGCTCGATAAGTTTGGTCATCACGCCGCCTAGCGTCTCGATACCCAGCGACAGCGGGGTTACATCGAGCAACAGGATGTTGGTGCCTTTGCTACCTCCTTCGCTGGCGAGCACGCTGGCCTGAATGGCGGCTCCTACGGCGACCACCTCGTCTGGGTTGACCGTTTTGTTAGGCTCCTTGCCACCACTGAGCTGGCGCACCAGCTCCTGAATCATCGGCATACGTGTGGACCCGCCCACCAACACGATCTCGTCAATATCGGAGGGTTTAAGCTTCGCATCGGCCAGTGCTCGTTCGAACGGCCCTTTACAACGCTCTACGAGATCGCGCGTAATATCCTCGAACTTAGCTCGCGTGAGCGTTATATCCAGGTGCACCGGCCCGTCCGGCGTACTGGAGATAAAGGGCAAGTTGATGTTGGTTTGCGTAACGGTAGAAAGCTCGATCTTGGCTTTCTCGGCGGCCTCACGCAAGCGCTGTAGAGCTTGTCTATCCTTACGCACGTCAATACCGGTCTCGCGTTTGAACTCCTCGGCCACATAGTCCACGATACGCTGATCCCAGTCATCACCACCCAGGTGTGTATCACCGCTTGTGGCCAGCACCTCCAGCACGGAGCCACCGTCCTCGGTGGTACCGATCTCTAACAGAGAGACATCGAAGGTGCCGCCGCCGAGATCAAACACAAGCACGCGCTCCTCTTTCTTTTTATCAAGCCCATAGGCCAGCGCTGCCGCCGTCGGCTCGTTGATGATGCGAAGCACCTTAAGCCCGGCGATTTCACCGGCGTTCTTGGTAGCGGTTCGCTGCGCATCGTTAAAGTAGGCCGGCACGGTTATAACGGCCTCGGTTACCGGTTCGCCCAAATAGGCCTCGGCGTCCGCTTTCAGTTTTTGTAGGATCATCGCCGAAATCTCTTCGGGCTTATAGGTCCTATCGCCGATGGGGATGACCTCGGAGGTTCCCATTTTGCGTTTGACAGAGATAACCGTGCGGTCGGGGTTAATAATGGCCTGGCGTTTAGCAGGCGCTCCCACAAGGCGCTCTCCGGTTTTGGTAAACGCCACGACCGATGGCGTCAAACGGCTTCCCTCCGAGTTCGGGATAACCGTAACCTCACCGCCCTCCACTACGGCGATGACCGAGTTGGTAGTACCCAAATCAATACCAACCGCTTTTCCCATATCCTTTAAATCCTCCAGGGTTTGTTTTTTCGTCGCTATTGTCTTGAAGACACTAGTATTATACCATTTTAGTGTGTCATTATCAAATTACGCAGAGTCGAGAAGGACGGTTCCCTTTCTGCTTGTCACCGTGATTTCTGCCCCTCCGAAAGCGTAGTATAATCATAGAAACAACAGAACGCGATTCGTAACACAGCATAAAAAAGGTAGGTGTTGGATATGAGTGTTCCTTCTGCATTGGAAGAGGCCGTCGAGTTTGCGGAAAACCCAGAGCCGCGATGCCCCTGTGTGCTTCTACTCGATACCTCCGGCTCGATGAACGGCCCTGCCATAGATGCCCTCAATGAGGGATTGAAAACGTTTAAAAACGACCTGATGCGCGACCCTCTCGCCTCCAAAAGAGTAGAGGTTGCAATAGTTGCATTTAATAACGATGTGACGGTCGTTCAAGATTTCGTCACTGCCGACCAGTTCGACCCGCCTACACTCACTGCAGGCGGTATGACCCACATGGGAACGGCCATCAACAAAGCCCTCGACATGATCGCCGCCAGAAAAGCCCAGTATCGCGCCAACGGAATCGCCTACTATCGCCCGTGGGTTTTTCTCATCACCGACGGGGCACCGCAAGGTGAACCGGATGAGGTGGTGGAGCGCGCTGCCCAAAGAATTCGAGAAGAAGAAGCTGCAAAACGAGTAGCCTTTTTTGCCGTTGGTGTGGAAAATGCGGATATGAACAAACTGGCTCAAATTGCCGTGCGAACGCCCGTCAAACTCGTGGGCCTTAACTTTGTAGAGATGTTTGTTTGGCTTTCGGCCTCTATGCAAAAGGTATCGCAGTCACAAGTAGATGAGCAGGTGGCGCTTCCACCACCAGGATGGGGTACGGTTTAACGGTGACACACAGCGGGGTTTGGAGGGTCGTTTCGGCCTCTGTGGCCGGAACAGGCCATGTTCGTGCCGGATACCCTTGTCAAGACGCCCATGATTGCCTTGTTTTACCGAAAGGCCTGCTCTTGATCGCCGTTGCCGATGGCGCCGGTTCAGCACAGTTAGGCCAACTCGGCGCGACTCTCGCCGTACAAAGCTCTCTCCAGTTCTGTGCAGATCAGGCCCCATACCTTCATGAAGCGTCACAGGTACAAAAAAACCTTATCGCTGGCCTCTGCGCAGCACGGGCACGCCTGGAACATGAGGCCGAAACACAGCAGATAGAGCTGCGTGAGCTAGCCTGTACGCTGCTGCTTGTAGCCGCAACCCCCCGCTTCGTGGCTGCCGCACAGGTTGGTGATGGAGCCAGCGTTGGGCTTTTCCCCAACGATACGTTACTTGCTCTTACACGTCCCCCACAAACCGAGTATGTGAACGAGACCCTGTTCCTAACCTCTTCCGCCGGCCTAGAAGCGGCTCAGTTTGCCTTCCATCAAGAGGCGCCGTTGGGCATCGCCGTCACCACCGACGGCCTGCAGCGCCTCGCACTCAAACTACCGGAGGGCGAACCCCACGCTCCCTTCTTTCTTCCGCTCTTTCGATTCGCCGCCAATATCGGCGCCGATGGTCAACAACAGCTTGAAACCTTTCTGAGATCGCCGCGCCTTGCAGAACGTACCGACGACGACCTAACCCTCGTGCTCGCCGTGCGTCACCGTGAACTGCATGGCCGAACCGCTTAACTGCAATGCGCCTCATCCGTAAGTCTAACGGTTCCAGTATTCTCGTAGATATGAATCATCCGCTGGGTTCCGGCGGAGAGGCGCGGGTTTTTGCGGTTACCGATGCAGAACGGCTTTGCGCCAAAATTTACCACCAGCCAACCCCCGATCAGGTGCGCAAGCTCACCGTTATGGTGGAAAATCCTCCCGATATCCCCATCTCCGGCGCCGACCATCACTCGATCGCCTGGCCGATAGACCTGCTCTATCATGCCTACGGCAGTCGCGGGTTTGCCGGCTTCCTTATGCCGCGCGTTAGCGGAATGCGCCCACTCTTTAACGTCTACAATCCGGCCATTCGCCGCAAGGAAACCCCGCTTTTTACTTACGAATATCTCTATACGGCCGCCATCAACGTCGCTTGGGCCGTCCGCGCCCTGCACCAACGAGGCTATGTGATTGGCGACATCAACGAATCGAATATCCTGGTTAAAGACACCGGCTTGGTTACGTTGGTGGATACCGACTCGTTTCAGGTGCATGACCCGGTGAGGAACACGACCTATCGCTGCCAGGTTGGCAAGCCGGACTATACCCCTCCTGAGCTTCAAAACTGCAATTTCCGCACCATCGATCGCACGCCGGAACACGATCTCTTTGGGCTGGCGGTTCTTATCTTCCAACTGCTTATGGAGGGTACCCATCCCTTTTCCGGCATCTATTTAGGGCACGGCGACCCTCCTCCCTACAGCGAGCGCATTCGAGCCGGCCACTATCCCTATGGGGCACGCCCTGTGCCCTATAAACCGATGCCACAAGCGCCCCCTATAGCGCTTTTGCCTTCAACCCTCAAGGCTCTCTTCGCCCGTTGTTTCGAGGATGGCTTTCACGACCCCTCGGCGCGCCCGGACGCAGCCACTTGGAGTGCCGCCCTAAAAGAGGCGGCCGCTTCGCTCACGGTTTGTGCCGAGAACCCCCTTCATCGCTATGGAGCCCATCTTACTCGCTGCCCCTGGTGCGAACGCAAAGCGCTGTTGGGAGGACGTGATCCCTTTCCTCCCGAGCCTCAAGAGCCAATCAAACGCCCATCACGGTCGCAGCCGGCACGCTATCCTGTTACCCTGCCCCCACGCAATCTTCCTGCACCACAGCCGGCGCAAACTTCACCGGTCGTTTCACCATCGCCGCAAGCGGTAGCCACCTCTGGATCGGCCGGTGTGCCCTCCGCGATGTCGTGGCCTCTAGCGCCCTCGGCCTACTACAACTCCTACAGCACCCCCCTGCCCCGCCTACCCTCCTTGCCGCCCTATCCGGCAGCCACATGGGCTGCCGGCGTCTTGGCACTCTTGGCCATTTTTCTGCCTGTGCTGCACTTTGTTACAGGCCTCTTTGCACTTATAGCCGCTATCATCGGATGGAAGGTCGCCCGAGCCGGCAGACCCATGGCCTTTCTCTCCGGTCTTACAGGGGCCTTAGCCGTAACCGTGGTGCTTGCCCATGCGGCGGAAAGGCGCTACATTCCCGCCTATGTGCGCACCATTAGCGAAAGCGGCCCCATCTACTCCGTCGCTTTCTCACCGGATAGCAGCACCGTAGCCACAGCGATGGGCCGGAACGAAGACCAACGCCTTATTCCTGGCGAGCTGAACCTCTACGACACCGTTGAGGGGACGCTCGATCGCTCCATCACAGGCATCGGCAGCGTTACAGCTGTGGCCTACTCGCCGGATGGCAAACTGTTAGCAAATGGCACCGATGCCGTTCTCCTTAACGGCAGTGTTCGGCTACGCGACGCCCACAGCTATCTTACCCGCGGCGAACTCAACGGATTTCAAGGTGATGTAAGCGCCTTGGCCTTCTCGCACGATAGTCAACGCCTGGCCGTAGGCACACGCGCACGTACGGTGGAAGTTTGGGATGTGCACCGGCTCTATCCGGTGGCGCAAATACCCGCACCAGGAGAGGTGTTCGGAGTGGCCTTTTCTAACGACAATCGGCTCGTGGCCATCGCAAGCGGGTCGGTTACAAGCGGACTTCCCGGCCATGTTTGCATATATGACCTTTCAACGGCGCGCTTCCTATGGAACCACCGCGCCCACGGCGCACAAGCGCTCTCTGTTGCCTTCTCGCCAGATGATAAAATGCTTTATAGTGCAGGAGTAGACAACGCCATCCGAGTTTGGGATGCCCATACCGGCAAGCTGCTGCGTATGATAAGCGCCGACGACGCAGGTGGGTTGAATGCGGTGGCACTCTCGCCGGATGGCACGAAAGCGGTAACCGGCAGCACCGACGGCGTTGTGCGTCTATGGGATATGCGCACAGGCCAGGTGCTCTATCGGTTCGCGCCACCGGCCGGCACATCTCAAGAGGAAGACGCCGTTATTAACGCGGTGTCCTACGCCCCGAACGGACGCTTCATCGCCGCCGGAACCCAAGGGGGCACGCTCTACATCTGGAGGGTTCCGGCTCGATTCGTTCGTTAGGCCGTTTGCTTAAAGGCACGCATGGCCTCTTCCATAATCGTCACGCCGGCGCTACAACCAATTCTATCGGCCCCTGCCTCTAGCATCTCTATTGCCGCATGCAAGGTGCGAATGCCGCCGGCAGCCTTGACTTTGCACCGATCCCCGGCCACTTGCCGCAGCAGACGCACGTCTTCTAACGTTGCGCCACCCGAAGCAAAACCGGTGGATGTTTTGAGAAAGTCGGCGCCGCTTTCCAACGCTATCTCCGCCGCGCGTCGCTTCTGAGCGCTGTTGAGTAAGGCGCACTCTAAAATAACCTTTAACACCCCTCCACCCGCGTGCACGCGCCTGGCTACCTGCTGAATATCGGCAGCAACTAGCTGCCAATCGGCATCGTGAACGGCACCGAGGTCTATCACCATATCGAATTCAGAGGCCCCCTGCTCTTGTGCGCGTTCCACTTCATAAACCTTTACTGCCGTTCCATTCGCTCCATGAGGAAACCCTATCACGGTGCCTATGGGGATGCCCGTATTCTCAAGCTCTTTCACCGCAAGGGCCACGCGCACCGGCTGCACACAAACCGAAGCGAACCGGTAAGCCCGCGCCTCTGCACAAAGCCGCCGAATATCGTCGGCGGAAGCTTCAGGGCGCAGAAGTGTATGGTCAATGCACTTTGCCAGCGCTTCTGGAGAACGGATAGCCATTTTTAGCTCCACGACAAGTTCACAGCCTGTATGTTATACCCGTTGGATGTCTTCTGAGGGCACGAATCGCTGAAACAACACCCGGTCACAACCCGTCTCTATTGACAGAGTTAGCCCTAGAAACCATAATAGTTTTTGAGGCCCAGAAGGCCTACGATGACAACGCTCGCTCGAACCGAGGAGACCAACATGTACACACAAGAGCTGCCCATACGGCGTATTGACCACATAAGGTTTTTTGTGGGAAACGCCCGCCAATCGGCCTATTTTTATCGCAATGCCTTTGGCTTCGAGGTTGTTGCCTATGCCGGTCTAGAGACCGGTGTTCGCCATGAGGCCGCCTATCTTCTGCGCCAAGGCGATATCCATTTTGTGCTGGCTTCCCCACTGCGCGCCGACCATCCGGATAATCACCGTCTGCTGATTCACGGCGATAGCGTACAAGATATCGCCTTTGAAGTGGATGATGTGGAGGCGGCCTATCAAGCCGCCCTGGCCAAGGGCGCCACGAGCGCCAAAGAACCTACCTACCATGAGGATGAGGAGGGCGTTTACGTTCATGCAGCCATTCATACCTATGGCGATACCATCCACAGCTTCGTCAATCGCGATCGCTATCGAGGTCTCTTTGCCCCGGGCTTTAAGCCGCTCGATCCGGAGCGCTATAGCCCTCGCACCTTCCATCCGGTGGGTTTTAAGAGCATAGACCATATCGTCGGAAACGTAGAGCTAGGCCAAATGGACCGCTGGGTTCACTTCTATGAGGAGGTGCTCGGCTTTAAACAGCTGATCAGCTTCGACGATAAGGACATCAGCACCGAGTACACAGCCCTTATGTCAAAGGTGGTGCAGGGCGGTCAAGGACGCATTAAATTTCCTCTCAATGAACCGGCTCCAGGTCGCAAACGTTCACAAGTTGAGGAGTTTCTGGAGTTCTACGGGGGTCCCGGAGTGCAGCATATCGCGCTCTCCACCGACGACATCATCTCCACCGTTCGGGCTTTACGTCATAACGATGTCTCCTTTCTGCATGTTCCCGACACCTATTACGAGATGTTGCCGGCCCGCGTAGGTCAGATTGAAGAAGACCTTCATGAGTTGGCCCTGTTGGGAATCCTCGTAGACCGTGATGATGAGGGCTATCTTCTGCAAATTTTCACAAAACCGGTGGAAGACCGTCCCACGCTATTCTTCGAAGTTATCCAACGACATGGGTCGCAGTCGTTCGGCAAAGGAAACTTCAAGGCGCTCTTTGAGGCCATCGAGCGAGAGCAGGCGTTACGAGGAACCCTATGAAATTACTTCGTCTCAAGAGCGAGCCACGCTTCTACTACATTCTGATCGGAGAGGAGATATTCGACTTTGCGGTAACTGTGCCCGGCGACCTTCGTCTTACCATGCCGCTCGACGCCAACGAGTTCCTGCCTATTATCTGCCAAATGCGAAAGCGGGGCAACCTTTTAGAGCGCCATCAGAAACGGCTCGAGAAGATCGGGCCGGAGGAACTTCGACCTTTTCGCAGACCCTTCCCTCTTGAAGACCTCGATCTACCCGTGCGTCCCACCTCCTTTCGAGACTTTTATGCCTTTGAGGAGCATGTGCGTAACGCACGGCGTCATCGAGGGCTAGACATGATTCCGGAGTGGTATGAGGCTCCGGCCTTCTACTTTTCCAATACGGCCTGCATGCTACCACACAGGGCCGCAGTTCCCAAACCTGCAGAAACGGCGGAGCTTGACTTCGAACTAGAGGTGGCAGCGGTAATCGGGATGGCAGGCAGCAACATTCCCGTAGAGGAGGCAGACAGCTACATTGCCGGTTTCACTATTTTAAACGATTGGAGCGCGCGCGACATTCAACGGCGCGAGATGAAGGTGGGGCTTGGCCCGGCCAAAGGCAAGGATTTCGCGACCTCCATAGGGCCTTACCTCATGACGCCCGATGAGTTGGAACCACGAGCGTTGCCAGAGAACGGGCGGGGACGACGCTATGACCTCACGATGAAAGCATTTGTGAACGGGCAGCAGATATCCCACGGTAACCTTAAAGAGATGCACTGGACGTTCGCTGAACTCATCGCCCACGCCTCGCGAAACACCACCCTCCTACCGGGCGACCTTATCGGCTCCGGCACCGTGGGCACAGGCTGTCTGGTGGAGTTCCCGCCGGGAACCTACCCTTGGCTTCGCCCTGGCGATGTCGTGCGTTTAGAAGTCGATCTGCTTGGCACCTTAGAGAATCGCATTGTTTAAGCAAAACCCCACGGATCCAAACCCACAAAGGAACTGGCTGTCGGAGTCCTATCGTCGCGGTAAGCGCATTGGCCGCACCATTTGGCGCTACCTTTACACCATTTATCAAGCCTATAGTCGGCACGAAGGAAGCATGATGGCCTGCGCCTGCGCCTACTGCATTCTCCTTTCCCTAGTGCCATTTCTCGCATTCGGTATTGCGGTTATAGGCTTTTTTATAGGCAGTTCCGAGCGCGCCCTGCACAGCTTCATATCGTCCGTTGAGGGCTTTCTCCCCCTTAACCCCGGCTTTTTGCAGTCTACCCTCGACCATATCCTGGCCAATCGGGGTACTCTTGGGCTTATCGGGCTTGTGGGCTTGCTTTATGGGGCGCATCAAGCGTTCCTCGTGCTCGAAAATGCGCTTAACCTCATATGGGAGGTAAGAGAACCGCGCAAGTGGTATCAGAGGCGTTTTATTGCACTAGAGGCTACCGTACTTACCATTCTTTTTATGGGGGCCGATATGAGCGCCGCGGTGGTCATGGCGTTCTTCTCTCATCTCTTTCCCTACATCACCTCTTTCCTCAGTTCTCTGATGCGGGTAGGGCTAACGCTTCTACCGCTTGTCCTCACAACGCTTCTATTCTACGAGCTTTATCGGCTTCTACCCGCCTATCGCCCTCCCAAACGCCCCGCCTTCATCGGCGCCCTGGTGGCCGCCATTTTCTGGGAGCTTATCCGAATCGCATTCAGCTTCTTCCTGCTTCGTTTCCACTCCTACGATCAGTTGTACGGCTCGCTCAGCAAACTTGTGGCACTGGTGATCTGGACTTACTATTCCATGGTCATCTTTCTGCTTGGAGCGGAGATCGCGGCCGATTTAGCGCGCAAAGCGGAGGAGAAGGATTTGGAAACGACTCGTGCAAAAATTACGTCTATTCAAGAGTAATCCGGTTAAAATTTAGAAGGGAGATTCGGCGATGCGCATCGTTTTCCTCGTCATCGCGATGATCATCGGCTTCATCTTATGGAAGCTTTTGTTAGGCGTGATCGCCTGGGTGGGCCACCTCTTTTTCATCGTTTTAGAGATCGCGCTCCTTGTGTGGCTTATCTCCGAAGTCTATAAGCTGCTAACGAGCAAGAACAAAGAGCTGCTTTAGACCCCTATTTAAGCCGGCACAAGAAAGATGGGGGCCTTCGGTAGCTGTGCCGTCGGGTCTTTCGCCAATTCGGGAATAACAGACAGCCGATCGAGCTGGGCGCAGTAGGCTACATCCTCACCGAAACCTATTTCAGCAAGATGTTGCGCATGGCGCCCCTCAAGCCAGCTACGAAGGAGCTGAGGGTCTTGCTGCCATAGACGTTTACAGGCCACGGCCGCGTCGTCTAAACGAGGTAGCTCCCAGGGTGTGGCTTGGGCGATAAGCGCCTCTACAAAGAGGCCGGCAGAGGTGGCATCCTCCAGCGTGAAATTGCCATCCGTTCCGCTGCACACGATAACGATATCTCCCTCAGCCTGTTGGGCTGCCGCCCAAGCCGCTTGTGCTACGGCCGTTCGATTAAGTGGTGCCCCTGCAAAAACGCGCCGAGCTTGCCTCACCTGTGCCAAAGCGCGTGTGCCGTTGGTGGTGGAAAGCACCACGGGCTGCCCCTGAAAATCTTGCGTGAGAAACTCCACCGGTGAGTTGCCGAAGTCGAACCCCTCCGGCTTTCGTCCTTCCGTCTCTCCACACAGCAGCAGATGGTTCTCGCGTGCAAAGCGGATGGCGGCTTCATGGCCCTCTGCCACATAAACGCGGGGGCAGTTGCGGGCAAAGAGCACGGCGATGGCAGAAGTAGCCCGTAAGGCATCTATAACGATGCAGACAGCGTTGCGAATATTTCCAACCAAAGCCGGCAAGAGCGCGACGCGAATCTCCATTGTGCGCATTAGAGACGCTTAAGCTCTCGCAGATAGACCTCAGCATTGCTTGGGTCGTAGCACCAGATGTGAATCTGCTCCATAAGCCCCCGGCAGGCGCGAATGGCTTCCACCATAGCAAGGGCGGTGGATTCGGCAACCGCCCTTTGTAGAGATGGGGTCACCTGATTTGGTTGGGGCATAAGGTTGTTTGTAAAATCCGGCAAGATAACGCCCGTGCAATCCCGTTGACGTGCCAGCTCCATCGCCCTCCGCACCGCATGAACGATCCGTTCAGGCGAGCTTTGTTTCTGATGATCGAAAATAACGGCGAGTGCCGTATAGGCATAACGATAGCGAGCGCCGCTTACAATGAGCGCCTCGCCGGGCGACAAGGGGGCAAACCGATCGGCCTCCCGTTGAGGCCGATCGGCTCCGTAGTCGCGTGCAAGCTTGGCGGCTCCATAAACCATCTTCAGATCAGGCGAAACGGGCACGATGATGGCCTGTTTTCTCCGAAAGAACGGTACCCCCAACATGAGCGCCGGCAACTTGTAGGAGGCCGCCCATAGCTGCACATTTAGTCCATCGCGTTGCACTCTATATAGAGGGTGAATGAAGGGCTGAGCCAGCTTCAGGTGGCGCAGGCAGCGCCGCCACGATGGACGATTTTCTTGAGATGTGGGAAGATGAACAACAACCATCTGTCTATTTCCTTTTTCTCGTCTTTGAACTTGTTAGGGCGGCAGTCGGTCTACCGGTTTTAGGTCGGGGTTATCACAAGCCTGCCGTCCTTTTTTTGCCATAGGATACCACTTTCCGTGAATGCGTACCCGCACGACGTCGGCGGTATAGTCGTTGGTGGTGCCGCACTCGGCGCAATTCGAGAAAAGCGCCGAGCCTACGCCATAGGCATCTACGGGAACATGCATCTCCTCGAAAGCCCGTATGCGCTGAGGGTTGAACCCTCCACTCACGATGATCTTCACCCGATGACACCATTCACGCGCTCTATCTACCCAACGGGCCGGAAGGTCCCACGCCTCAAAAGCGGTATCAATGGCAGCACGCAAGGCAAAACAGAGGCGAGGATTTACTCCATTATCCAGACGAGGGTCACCCAAAGGGGCGACGCTTACATCGCGCATATTCCCGCTGGTATCCGGCCGTACACCGTAGAGTACATAACGCTGGGCCTCTTCGATCTTCCCAGCCTCTATAAGCTGCATGTATCGGCTAAACATGCGCTCCATCACGGCGAGCGTATCGCCCAAGCAGTTGTTGTGAAAATCCACCAGGGCAATACGCGGTATAGAGGGCGGCAGAACCGCAGCAAAGGCGAGCATAGTCTCCGCCGTATCTCCCAAAAAACAGGCGATGGCCGCATGGGCTACCGTGCCGCCTCCGGCCCCGCCCCACCAATCGCCCTGCTCATCGGTAGAAACCAAAGAGGGATTCGTGCGCCCATGTTGGGCATTATAGACCTGCACGGCGATATGGTAGGCATATCCATCGCCCGCCTGAACCTCGTGGGCATCGAAACGTGCCGGGAAAAAGAGCACATCCTTGCCTTTGGCCGCCTCAAGAACCTGGTAGACGTTGGTGGCAATGCGCGATCCGCGCGTGAGAGCGCCCAATGTGGGCGTTTCCAAAATGGCAAAATCGCGATAGCGCCCTCGCACCTTCAACACCGGCTGTACCTCCATGGGATCCCCGGAGTAGGTGGCGATATTGCCATCGTGAACGGCTAGCACCTCCAAATTCTCAAACGTATCTATCCATTCCCCCCGTTCGTTGAAGTAGCCGGTGCAGGTCTGCAACATGGCAAGGGCTTTATCTACGCCCACCACAATGCACATAGGTTGCCGGCGCGGGAACCATTGCATCTCGACCTCGATGTTGCCGATGTCCACATTCGAGATATCAACACCGATATCGGAGAGATCGGGACAACTGCCACCAAAGCGATAGCCCTGACGGGCCAACTCAGCCAAGAGGGCCACAATGTTATAGAAGTACTTATCCGAGTACCAGCCGCGGCGCATCCGCTCCACGTCGAGCTTAAATGTGCTCACAGGCAAGCGTTTGCCGTCGAATACGCTCATCGTTCGCCGTTTGTTTCACCCATCACCCCAACGGCAAGCCGGGGCGAATAGGGCTGCCTCTCTCCTTTTCCCTCAAGTCATATCAGTACAACGGTATTATAACACAGAGCCTAGAAGGTTCCATACAGCCTGTCGCCGAAATCGCCAAGGCCGGGCAAAATAAAGCTTTTTGCGTTTAGGTCTCTATCGCGTGCAGCCGCTACGATCTGCAGTGCAGGAAAAGCCTCCTCTAACCGGGCGATGCCCTGGGGGGCCGCGACCACACAGAGCAAAATCACTCTTTCGGCTCCGGCCTCATACAGGCTTTTAGCCGCCCGATAGGCCGACCCTCCTGTGGCGAGCATGGGGTCTAGTAAAAACGCCGTTTTGCCGGCCATGTTCGGCAGTTTACAGTAGTAGGAATGGGCTTCTGCGGTAACCTCATCGCGCTCTAAGCCCACATAGCCGACGGCCGCGCCGGGGAGCATCTCTAGCGTGGGTTCCAGCATTCCAAGCCCGGCCCGCAACACCGGCACGGCCACGATCTCCACACCCAGCTCGCGGCCTTCCATCTCCTCCAACGGCGTGCGAATGACACGAGGACGTGTTGGCAGGTTTTTCGTGGCCTCTGCAATGAGAATGTGCGTTAAAGCCCGCGTGAGCGGACGAAACTGTTCCGGCGGTGTGTTTTCATCGCGCAGGCGCGTCACAATGTGATCGGCAAGGGCATGGTTCAAGACGGTTAGCGGCATTTCCCTTCTCAGCCTTCTTCCTGTTTTGGTAGTGATACCCAAAATAGGCCATCTTTTGCCATGGTCTATTTTAGGAAGCCTGTTTTTCTCTTTGAAAATCTCCCTTCCTTTCGCCAATCCGCTGTTTCCCGACCTCTATCTGCTGGGCAATGGCCGCCATGACGGTTTCGAGAATCTGTTCGCGCGAGGCATCGGGCGAAAAATGGATGGGCGGGCCGAAACAGATGGCAAGGCGTGCCCGTCGTAGCTTTTTCGCTCCGGGAGGCAGCATATC